>PEUI01000211.1 GCA_002785585.1 Lysobacterales bacterium CG02_land_8_20_14_3_00_62_12 | reverse complement strand
CGTGGCTGCGTGATAGCTCCAACAACAACGCGCCATCCAGTGGTTTGACGAAGCGCATGTTGACCAAGGTCGCCCCCCATTGCGCGGCAACCCCACTGGCGGCATCGAGCAAGGGGCCAAACACCAGAAACGCCAGCCGACCGCCGCGACGCCGGACTTCTGCTTTGCCGATCGGCAACAGATCCAACGCTTTGGCGACCATTACCCCCGGTCCCTGTCCGCGCGGGTAACGCACCGCCGCCGGACCCGGATGGCGGAAACCGGTGCTCAGCATCAGCCGACACTCGTTCTCGTCGGCCGGTGCCATCACCAGCATATTCGGGATCGCCCGCAGATAGCTCAAGTCGAAGCTGCCGGCGTGGGTGGCGCCATCGGGTCCGACCACGCCGGCGCGATCAATCGCGAACAACACATCCAGATCCTGCAGGGCGACATCGTGAATGAGCTGGTCGTAGGCGCGCTGCAAAAAGGTTGAGTAGATCGCCACGACCGGTTTGGCCCCGGCGCAAGCCATGCCGGCGGCCAAAGTCACCGCGTGCTGCTCGGCGATGGCGACATCAAAGTAGCGATCCGGATACGCCTGCGAAAACCGGACCAGGCCGGATCCCTCGCGCATCGCCGGGGTGATACCGAGCAAGCGTGGTTCGGCGGCGGCCATGTCGCATAACCAGTCGGAAAACACTTCGGTAAAGCTCGGTTTGCCGGAACCCACCTTGGCCTTGACGCCGACCAGGGGATCAAACGGCGCCACCGCGTGATAGCCGATCTGGTCGCTCTCGGCGCGTTCGTAGCCCTTGCCTTTGGTGGTGATGACATGAAGAAATTGCGGGCCCTTGAGGGTTTTCAACATCCTCAACGCCGACAGCAAGCTCGGCAAATCATGGCCATCGATCGGACCGGTGTAATGAAATCCCATCTCTTCGAAAAATGCCGAGGGCACGAACATGCCCTTGGCGTGCTCTTCCCAGCGCCGCAGAAACCGCGCCACCGGATTGCGACTGCCGACCAGTTTCTTGCCGCCTTCGCGAAGGGCGTTCAGCGTGCTGCTGGTCATCATCCGACCGAGCATGCGCGACAGGCCGCCGACATTCTCCGAGATCGACATGCGGTTGTCGTTCAAGATCACCAAAAAGTTGGGTGGTGGGTCCATCCCGCCGGCATGGTTGAGCGCTTCATACGCCATTCCCGCGGTCATCGCGCCGTCGCCGATGACCGCAACCACGCGCCGGGAATCCTCGGCGCGGGCGTAGGCAATCGCCATCCCCAACGCCGCGGATATCGATGTCGAAGAATGACCGACGCCGAAGCTGTCGAACGGACTCTCCTCGCGACGCGGAAACGGCGCCAAGCCATCGCGTTGCTTGATGGTGCGGATGCGGTCACGCCGACCGGTGAGGATTTTGTGCGGATAGCACTGGTGGCCAACATCCCAGACCAGGTGATCGGTAGGCGTGTCGTAGAGGAAATGCAATGCGATGGTCAGCTCGATCACCCCCAGTCCTGCGCCGAAGTGGCCGCCGACCCGCGCCACCTGCTCGATCAAATAGGCGCGCAATTCATCCGCAATCGCCGGCAAATCGGCGTCGGCAAACTGCCGCAAATCGGCCGGTGCCTCAATACGTGACAATTTGGGATAGCGTTCCGGGTCGATGCGCATGGGCCATTGTCGGAGTCTCACCCAAAACGCGCAACCCACACCGGCGGTGCTGCCCGCAGTTCGTCAGCATTGCCGCGCAGCCGTCGGTACAGCCAGCGCCGTCGCCGCCCCGATCTACCGAAGCTGACCAGACAGTGATCCGAAGTGGTTCGATGCCCGGTTACCGCCTATGATGTGCCCTCATCAAGTTTTGGAGGCCGCATGGGGCCACGTACCTCGCGGATGGTCGAGTCACTGCATCGCAAACGCCAAGATGCCACGCTCGCCTGGACCTTTTTTCGGCAATGGCTGAAGGCGCCGCTGACCACCGCAGCGGTTTCTCCCAGCAGTCGTGAGTTGGCCATCGAAATGTTGCGGGAATTGCCCGAATCGCCGCGCCGCGTGGTTGAACTCGGCGGCGGCACCGGTGTGTTTACCGAAGCGCTGCTGGCGCGCGGTATCCCCGCCGAACACTTGTTGGTGTTCGAACTGAACGAAACCCTGCACCTGCATTTGACCCAGCGGTTTCCACAGGCACGGATTGTGTGTGCCGATGCGCGCGACATCGTGCGCGTGCTGCACCGTGAAAAATTTGCCGAACGCGGCGGTGTTGACGCGATCATCAGTGGGCTCGGTCTGCTGTCGATGAGCGGCGATCTGCAACGGCAGATTCTGCTACCGGCGTTTGAAGCATTGGCGCCGGACGGCCGTTTCATTCAGTTCACCTATGGCCCGACCAACCCGGTCAAATCCACGGTGATGCGGCAAATGGGTCTGCACGCACGGCGCGCCGGCTTCACCCTGCGCAATCTGCCACCGGCCTCGGTGTATGTATTGACCCGGGCCGTGAGCCGCGGCATCAAACCGGTCGCTGCGCAGCGCTGACGCTGGGCCATCAAAGTGGCGCCGGTCGCCGCTGGTTGACACCCAGCTCGACACCGCATCGGCTATACTCCGCGCCCTTTCCTACGAGCCTATCCGCGTCGGTCAACGATCGCGGTCTTTGTCATGTCCATTCAGAAACTACGTAACATCGCCATTGTCGCGCACGTCGATCACGGCAAGACGACCTTGGTCGACCAGCTACTCAAGCAGTCCAGCACCTTGGCGGATCGCCAGATCCTGCCCGATCGGGCGATGGACTCCAACGACATCGAGAAAGAGCGCGGCATCACCATCCTCGCCAAAAATACCGCCATCACCTGGCGGGATTACCGCATCAATATCGTCGATACGCCTGGCCATGCCGACTTCGGCGGCGAGGTCGAGCGGGTGCTGTCGATGGTGGATTCGGTGCTGATTCTGGTCGATGCCTTTGATGGTCCGATGCCGCAGACCCGTTTTGTGACGCAAAAAGCCTTTCAGATGGGCTTCAAACCGATCGTTGTGATCAACAAGGTGGATCGGCCCGGCGCCCGCCCGGATTGGGCGTTGAACGCCACGTTTGATTTGTTTGATCGCCTGGGCGCGAGCGAAGAACAGTTGGATTTTCCGGTGGTTTATGCCTCGGCGTTGCACGGTTACGCCGGCCTCAGCCCGGACGTGCGCGAAGGCAACATGGATCCCCTGTTCGAGACCGTGGTGAAGTATGTCAAAGCACCAGATGTGGATCCGGAAGGCCCCTTCCAGATGCGGGTCAGTCAGATCGACTACAACAGTTATGTTGGGTTGATCGGTATCGGGCGCATCCAGCGTGGCCGCATCAAGACCAACTCGCAGGTCAGTATCGTCAATCGCGAGGGCGTCAAGCGCAACGGTCGCATTCTGCAAGTGTTGGGATTCATGGGACTGGAGCGTCGCGAGATTCCGGAAGCGCAGGCCGGCGATATTGTTGCCATCAACGGTATCGATGGATTGGGCATTTCCGATACGATCTGCGCGCCCGATGCGCCGGAAGCACTGCCCGCGTTGACCGTCGATGAACCGACCATCAGCATGACCTTTCAAGTCAACAACTCGCCGTTTGCGGGTCGCAAAGACGAAAGCGGCGGCAAGTTCCTCACCAGTCGCCAATTGCGTGATCGGCTGATGCGCGAATTGATGCACAACGTCGCGCTCAAGGTCGAAGAAACCGACGAAGCCGAGAAGTTCAAGGTCTCTGGTCGCGGCGAACTGCACTTGTCGATCCTGATCGAAAACATGCGTCGCGAGGGCTACGAGCTGGCGGTGTCGCGCCCGGAAGTCATCATCAAGGAAATCGATGGCGTCAAGATGGAGCCGTTCGAGCAACTGGTCTGCGATCTGGAAGAAGCCTACCAGGGCGGCGTAATGCAACGTTTGGGCGAGCGCAAGGCGCAACTGTCGAATATGGAGCCCGACGGCCGCGGCCGGGTGCGCCTTGAGTACCTGATTCCTGCGCGTGGCCTGATCGGTTTCCAAACCGAGTTCCGCACCATTACTGCTGGCACCGGCCTGCTGTTCCATATCTTTGACCATTACGGCCCGCGCAGTGAAGGCGACATCAACACGCGGCAGAATGGCGTGATGATTTCCAACGGCACCGGTCCATCGCCGCCGTATGCGCAATACGCCATGCAGGAGCGCGGCCGCTTGTTGATCGAACCCGGGCAAGAGATTTATGAGGGACAGATCGTCGGCATTCATGCCAAAGACAACGACCTGACGGTCAACGCGCTGCGTGCCAAGGCGTTGACCAATTACCGTGCCGCCGGCAAAGACGACATGCTGATGCTGACACCAGCCGTGAAATTTTCGCTGGAGCAAGCTCTGGAGTTCATCGAGAACGACGAACTGGTCGAAGTCACGCCGAAGGCGATTCGCTTGCGCAAACGTCATCTCACCGAAAATGATCGCAAGCGGGCGTCGCGAGCGGCTTAGGCGTCGTAAATCCTTAGGTCCTGGCACCGAGTGGATGGCCACTGTTCAAGTGGTCGCCGACTTTGTACAAATCCCCATGGAATCGCCCATCGGGAAGCGGGTTGCCGCCAGTGCTGCGGGATCGTGCGCTTGCATGCACGCGGTCAAGCCGTCAGCCTATGCGCTCGTGCAGACCCATCGAGGCAACCGCCGATGACACCCGTTTGCGAAGATCACGATTCCGGGCAAGAGTTCTGGAACGCACTTACCCATGGCTTGGGCGCCGTACTTAGCCTGGCAGCGGGCGCCACCCTGATCAGCTTGACCGCGCTGCATGGCAGTGGTCGGCAGCTGGCGGGGGCGATCGTATTTGGAGTTTCCCTGCTGATGTTGTACACGGCATCGACGCTGTATCACGCCATCTCCCATCACCGCGCCAAGGCCCGCCTCAAAATTTTCGATCACTGCGCGATCTTCGTGTTGATCGCCGGCACCTATACGCCGTTTGCGTTGATCGGATTGCGTGACCACGGTGGCTGGTGGCTATTTGCGGTCGCCTGGACGCTGGCGGCCATCGGCATCGTCTTCAAATTATTTTTTACTGGCCGCTTCAAGGGCGTGTCCACGCTGATTTACCTCGGCATGGGCTGGATGGCGCTATTTGCGCTAAAGCCGATGTTGCTGGCGATCAACACCCCGACCCTGGTTTGGTTGTTCGCCGGTGGTCTCGCCTACAGCCTGGGCACGGTGTTCTATATGAGTCGCCGCCTGCCCCACGCCCATGCGGTATGGCATCTGTTCGTGCTGCTCGGCAGTAGCTGCCACTTTGTCGCCGTGTCGATGCTGGTGCTGGCACCGGGATAATTTCGGTAATCGCTCACGGCCTGGTCAGTAAATCCAGGATCGCCGCCTCGACTGGCCGCGGTTTGCTGAACAAGAAACCCTGCCCCTGGGTGCAACCCAAGGCCAGCAGGATGGACTTCTGTTCCTCGGTCTCGATGCCCTCGGCGATGACTTCGACACCCAGTGTTTGGGCCAGCGACAGCACCGCTTCGACGACCGCCTTGGAGCCGCCACCATCGGCCTGCAAGCCAGACACAAACGACCGATCAATTTTCAGTGCATGCATCGGGAATTGATGCAGGTAACTCAATGACGAATAGCCGGTACCAAAGTCATCGAGCATCGCCACCAAGCCCTGCCCGCGCAATTCTTCCAACATGCGGCGGGCCTCGGCCGGGTTGTCCAGTAGGGAGCCTTCGGTAACTTCCAGTCGCAGCCGTTCGGTGCCGATGCCATAGCTCTCGATCATCGCAATCAGCCGCTTGGGCAGTTCCGGTTCTTTGAAATGGCGCGGTGAAAGATTGACACTGACGTAGATCCCCTCGGGAAATCCGATCAGGTCGCCGCACACGCGATGGTAGATTTCCATATCGATGGTTTCGCTGAGACCGACTTCTTCTGCTACATCCAGAAACTCGCCAGGCGCCAACCAACCCCGCTGCGGGTGCCGCCAACGTAGCAGTGCTTCGTAGCCCTGCACGCTGCCGTCACGCAGATCCACAATCGCCTGATAGAACGGAATGAACTCGCCCTGGCCCAGTGCGCGGCGCAGTTCGCCTTCCAGGTTGACTACGCGCAACGCCTGTTCGCGCAGCGTCTCGTCAAACACTTCAAAACGTTTGCGGCCGCGTGACTTGGCCAGATACATGGCGGCATCGGCATCGCGCAACAATTCGTCTGGTTCGACATAACGGACGTGGGCAAAGGCAACGCCAATACTGGTGCTGGTAAAAAGGTCTTTGCCGTTGACCGGCATCGGTTTGCTCATCGCCGCGATCAAACGATGCGCCACCAGCGCCACATCGGCCAGCTTGCCAACGCCGGGCAACAACACGGCAAATTCGTCGCCACCGAGGCGAGCGACGGTATCGACCTCACGCAGCGACGCCACGATGCGGTTGCCGGTTTCAATCAGCAGCGCATCGCCAACGGCGTGGCCCATGCTGTCGTTGATGACCTTGAACCGATCCAGATCCAAATAAAGCACGGCGAATACTTGGGTGTTGTCGCGGCGAAAACGCGCCAGCGTATTTTGCAAGCGATCCCGCATCAGCACCCGATTTGGCAAACCGGTGAGCGCGTCGTGCATGGCGTCGTGCTTGAGCTGGTTTTCGATGGATTCCCGATCCTCCGCCTGGCGGCGCATCTCGGAGTTCGCCTCGGCCAGTTCGCGGGTGCGCTCGTGGACGCGCCGGTCGAGCTCGGCACTGACCAACTTGAGCGACTCCTGGTTGCGCCGATGCTGGATCGACAACACCACCATGTGCGCGGAAAAACGCAACAGCAAGGCATCGTCGGTTCGGGTGGTCAGCGCCTGACGAAAGCCCCATATGGTCATCAGGCCGAGCAGGCCCGAGGCATCACGCAGCGCCACCGCATAGCCCGCCTGTGGTGGTTGTGCCAGCACCGGCGCATCACGCCCGACGCCGCTGAGCAGCGCCGTGATGGTCGCTTCGTCCGGCAAACTGATGACATTGACGCCAGCGACCAAACGATCCGCCAGTGGCTTCATGAGGGCGCGGGTGAGGCGCTGCGCGGGCAAGGCAAAGTCGCCACCGCTGTGGGCAAACACCACATCGTCGTGGGCCATGTTGAACTGCGCTACCGCCCAACCGTCGCACTGCATCCCCGCAGCGAAGCGCCGTTGCAGATAGTCGTAGAGATCTAGCGCGTGGCTCGATGTGGCGCTGATCTCCGCCATCGACATCCACGCATGCAAAGCGTACTGCGCCTGCTCCCCGTTCAGCCGTGGCCACTCTTCCATGCGGGCGATTTCCAGTGTGCTGGTCATGGCCGCAGTCTAGTACTGCCACCCGCAAGTATCGATACAGGATGGCGCTTCTTTGCCACCGTGGTAGCGTTGCCAATCTCGACCAGGCAATTGACCTTGCCTGCCACTCCGAATTTCGTCAGGGCGACAAATCCATCGCCTTCATCCGCACCGATACGGATGAGCTTCAGCACTATCGTCCCGGCGCAGGTACGGGCAACCAACGAAATCCGGTCGCCGCCGTCTGCGTCGAAATCAGGGCAGCCGGTCCGGCGCCTGGTTGCCGTTGTCATCGCGCAACAGGGCGTCGATGCGCTCGCCGCGATCCACCGAATCGTCGTAGTGGAAATGCAATTCCGGCACCGTGCGCAAATCCACCCGGTGGGCCAACTGGCGACGGAACTCCCAGGCATTGGTATTCAACGTCTTGACCGCAGCAGCGGCCTGCTCCGGTACCAGAGCGGTCAAAAACACCTTGGCGTGGGCGAGATCGCGGGTCACCTCGACATCGGACACCGATACCGATGCCACCAGTCGATCACGCACGGCATCGTGCACCAGGGCACCGATCTCCTTGCGAAATAGCGCGCTGATGCGGTCAATGCGTTTGAAATTGACGTGTCCCATGGTGTTCTCCTGTAAGCCGACGCCGGTCGCCTCAAGCAACCGGCACTCTATATGGCGGACCGTTCGCCCGCCTTGGCGGCGACGGCGATCACAAAGTGCGTTGAATCTCGATGCGTTCGAAGCACTCGATCTGATCGCCAGCTTTGACATCGTTGTACTGCTTCACGCCGATACCGCACTCCATGCCGTTGCGCACTTCCTCGACCACTTCCTTGAAGCGCCGCAGCGACTCGAGTTCGCCTTCAAAAACGACGACGTTGTCGCGCAATACGCGGATCGGCTTGTTGCGACGTACCTGACCCTCGATCACCATGCAGCCGGCGATCGCACCCAACTTGGATGAGCGGAACACGTCGCGGACCTGGGCGACACCGATAATTTCTTCGCGGATCTCTTTGCCGAGCAAGCCCGACGCCACCTGCTTTACCTGATCGATCACGTCGTAAATGATCGAGAAATAGCGCACGTCGAGGCTATGTTCGTTGACGATTCTGCGGGCGCTGGCATCGGTGCGCACGTTGAAGCCGATGATCACCGCCTTGGATGCCGCCGCCAACGTGGCGTCGGACTCGGTGATGCCGCCGACACCGCTGGCGATCACGTTGATCTTGATCAACTCGTTGGAGAGCGCGGTCAAGGTATCGCGCAAGGCGCCGACCGAGCCTTGCACATCGGCCTTGATGACCAGATTGAGTACCCGAATTTGCTCGTTGACCGGTGTCACCTGTGACCACATGTCGTCGAGTCGGGTCGAGGCCTGCTTGACCAATCGACTCTCGCGGCGCTTCTGCTCGCGCTGTTGAGCCACATCCTTGGCCAGCCGTTCGTCGGCCACCACCATGAAATCGTCACCGGCATTGGGGACACCGGACAAGCCCAGTACCACCACCGGAATCGACGGCCCAGCTTCGACCACCTGGCCACCGGCTTCGTTGAACAGGGCGCGGACCCGGCCGTATTCGACGCCGCAAACCATGAAGTCGCCTTTGCTCAGCATGCCTTGCTGCACCAACACGGTGGCCATTGGACCGCGGCCCTTGTCGAGGCTGGATTCGATCACCGTACCGGTCGCCGCACCGGTGGCGCTGGCGGTGAGTTCCATGATTTCGGATTGCACCAGAATGGCATCCAGCAACGCATCCACGCCGATGCCGGTTTTTGCCGATACCGGCACGAAGATGACGTCGCCACCCCATTCTTCCGGCACCACTTCGTGCTGGATCAGCCCCTGCTTGACGCGCTCTGGATCCGCGTCCGGCTTGTCCATCTTGTTGACCGCGATAATCAACGGCACATTGGCGGCTTTGGCGTGCTGGACGGCTTCAATGGTTTGCGGCATCACGCCGTCATCGGCAGCAACCACCAACACCACGATGTCGGTGAGCTTGGCGCCGCGGGCACGCATTTGGGTGAACGCCGCGTGGCCGGGGGTATCCAGAAAGCTGATGACGCCCTTGGCCGTGGTGACGTGGTAGGCACCGATGTGTTGGGTAATGCCACCGGCCTCACCGGCCGCCACCTTGGTGGTGCGAATGTAGTCGAGCAGCGAAGTTTTGCCATGATCGACGTGCCCCATGATGGTGACCACCGGTGGCCGGTGCAGCAACTCCCCGGCGGCTTCGGCGTGGGCGGTGGTCATTACCGTCTCGGCATCATTGTCCAAGGCATGCACCACCTTGTGGCCGAGCTCTTCGATCACCAATACGGCGGTGTCGTGGTCGATCACTTCATTGATCGTCACCATCGTCCCCATTTTGAAGAGGGTTTTTACGATGACCGCGCCCTTGACCGCGAGTTTGGCCGCCAAATCGGTGACCACGATGTTGTCGCCAACCGCCACTTCGCGTTGCATCGGTGCGGTCGGCCGGGAAAAGCTGCCGATCGCGCCGCTGCCGACGCTGCTGCTGCGGGAGCGGTCATCGATGCGCGGCCGCGGCTTCTTGCGCGAACGCCGAGCGGCCAGGTCGCCGGTCAAGTGCAACTCGCCACCCAAATAGCGCGCGGCGCCGATGTCTTCGTCCGGCACACCGGCAATCGGCGCGAAGTGACTGCCGCGATTGCCCTTGTGTCGATGCGGTGGTTCGGTGCCATCTTTTTTGGGTGGAACGCGCTCGCTGCTGCGGCCAGGGGTCGGCGCTTTTTTAATTTCGTGTCGCTTCGGTTCGACTTTTTTGACCGGTGTTGCCACCGCTGCGGCGTCGCTGGCAATGATTGCCGCTGCGGCCACCGTCGCTGCCGGCTCCGCCGCTGGCTCTGGCACCGCCTTCGCCTTGGCCATTTCTTCGGCCTGTCGGCGGGCGGCGTCATCGGCGCGGCGCTTTTCGTCGTGATCCCGTAGACGCTGAATCTCCGCTTGATTCTGGGCCCGCGATTCGGCCAACAGCCGGAGCGCATTTTCGCGCTCGGTGTCGGCCGGGGTCGCCGCCGATGCCGCTTGATCGTCAACCTCGGCACGTTTGACGTAGGTGCGTTTCTGGCGCACTTCAACATTGACGGTCTTGCCCTTGGTCGCACCGCTGGAAACGGTGATCTCGCCGACTTGCTTGCGACGCAGGGTGATTTGACTTGGACCCGCCTTGTCGGTGGCGGGCGCCGTGGTGGTTTTGCCATGGGTGCGGCGCAGAAAACCGAGCAAGCGGACTTTCTCGGTACTGGAAACGGCTTGCTCGGGATGGTTGATGCTCATGCCCGCTTCGGCAAACTGCAAAATGAGTTTGTCTGCGGTCATACCGAGAACTTGTGCAAGCTGGCGAACGGTTACGTCTGACATTCGGTGCCTCTCTTGGGGACGGTTTGCTGGCCCAACTATGGATTCACGCAAACCAGGGCGCGCGCGCTGCAAGGATCAATTGAGCGGCACGTTCCGCCGTCATGCCCTCGATATCGGAAATTTCGTCGGCCGCCAGATCGGCCAAGTCTTCCTGGGTGATCACGCCGCGTGCCGCCAGTGCATAAGCGGTAGTTTCATCCATCCCCTCCAGCGCCAACAAGTCAGCGGCCGGCTGGTGTTCATCGACAACTTCTTCGTCCGCGATCATTTGCGTCAGCAAGGAGTCGCGTGCCCGCGCGCGCAGCTCTTCGACGATGTTTTCGTCGAATTCTTCGATGGTGAGCAACTCGCTCTCCGGCACATAAGCAATTTCTTCCACCGACGAAAAGCCTTCCTGCACCAGGATCGAGGCGATTTCGGTATCCACGCCGAGGCGCTCGACAAACAACAGGCGTGCCGCTTCCTGCTCGGCCTCGCTCTTTTGCTGAATCTGTCCCTGGGTCATGACATTGAGCTGCCAACCGGAAAGTTTGCTGGCCAAACGCACGTTTTGGCCGCCGCGACCAATCGCTTGCGACAGTTTGTCTTCGGCGACCGCCACGTCCATGCTGTGCTTTTCTTCATCAACGATGATCGACTGTACTTCGGCCGGCGCCATCGCGTTGATGACGAACTGGGCCGGATTGTCGTTCCACTGAATGATGTCGACGCGCTCGCCGTTGAGCTCGTTGGAGACCGCCTGCACGCGCGAACCGCGCATACCGATACAGGCGCCGATCGGATCGGTACGATGATCGTTGGCCTTCACCGCGATCTTGGCGCGGTCGCCCGCATCACGGGCGCAACCCATGATGGTCACCAAGCCCTGACCGACTTCGGGCACTTCGAGCTTGAACAATTCCATCATGAATTCGGGGGCAGTACGGGAGATAAAGAGCTGCGGTCCACGGGCCTCGGAGTGCACTTCGTACAGATAGCCGCGCACGCGATCACCGGCCCGCACGTTTTCACGTGGAATAGCCTTGTCGCGGGCGATAAAAGCTTCGGCATTGCCGCCCAGATCGAGGAATACGTTGCCGCGTTCTACCCGCTTGACGATGCCAGTCACCAATTCGCCCACACGGTCGGCGTAGGAATCCACTACTTGCTGGCGCTCGGCCTCGCGCACCCGCTGCACAATGACCTGTTTCGCCGCCTGCGCGGCGATGCGACCAAACTCGGCGTTCTCGGCCGGTTCTTCAATAAAATCGCCGAGTGCGATGTCTGGGTTGATTTCCACCGCATCCATCATCCGGGTCATCCGCTCGGGTGATTCCATGACGATGTCATCGGCGATCACTTCCCAGCGTCGAAAGGTTTTGTAGTCACCGGTTTGCCGATCAATCTCGACGCGCATGGCGACATCCTGCTCCGGGAAGCGCTTCTTGGCAGCCGAGGCCAACGCCGCTTCCATGGCGTCAAAAATGACACTATCGGCCACGCCTTTTTCATTGGCGACCGCTTCGACTACCAACAGCATTTCTTTGTTCATGAAAAAACTCCTCAACTTGCGCGCAAGCACAAGCGATGTGGCGGTTCAAGGTGATGGTGGTGTTGGTTTCTGCGGCTTGGCGGCGGCGCGAGCTTTCGAAGGCGACCGCGGTTTCACTGGGGCCAGCGGCGCTGGATGCAGCCGACCCTTTTCGATATTTTCAAAGGCCAGCGCGACGGCGCTGCCGTCCTGGTCGATGGTCACCTGATTGGCCTCCACCCGCAGGATGGCGCCTTGAAAGCGACGGCGACCAGCAATCGGCAATTGCACACTGATTTTTGCGCACTCGCCCTGGCAGCGCGCGTAATGCGCCAGCGTGAACAGCGGCCGATCGATCCCGGGCGACGACACTTCCAGCGTGTAGTGCCCACTGATCGGATCATTGGCATCCAAAACCGTGCTGATCTCGCGGCTTGCCGTTTCACAGTCCTCGACATTGACCAAACGGCCGGGCGCGTCGATATAGACCCGCAACAGGCCGCCATGGCTGTGCTGAGCACACTCCACGCCCAGGCACTCCAGGCCCAGGGCTTTGATCGCCGGTGCCAGCAGGGTGGTCAATTGAACGGCATTCACCATCGAGTCCCAAAAAGCAAAAAAAAAGGGCCCAGCGGCCCGTTCATACGCACCCGGAAACACCACCCGGTGCGGCTGTCCACACCAACCATCAGGTTGGTTGGCCTACTGGAACCACCGCTACCCGAAGGTGGCTGTGGCGAACAAAAAAGGCCTCGGATGAGGCCCTTTCCATCGACTGATGGTAGCGGGGGTAGGATTTGAACCTACGACCTTCGGGTTATGAGCCCGACGAGCTGCCAGACTGCTCCACCCCGCATCAGTCGTCGCCCAGTATAGTCAGAGCTGGATGCCAGCGCAACCACCATCGCGATCAATCACCGTGATGAAAAGGTCAACGCCAGGGCTTGGTCAAGCGCTGCGCAACGCTTGTCGAGCATCCGCTTGGCCACCGACACCGGCACCGGCGCAGTGCGTCACCGATATACACTGCCCGCCCGCCATGATCCCGATCCCACCTTACTCACCGCTGCTGCGCGCCGCACTGATGATGAGTCTGAGCGCGATCCTGTTCGGTTGCATGGCCGTGGTCATTCGTCTTGCCTCGGCCGAGTTGCATGCTTTTGAAATTGCCTTCTTCCGCAATTTGTTTGGGCTGGTGTTCGCGTTGCCGATTCTGTTGCGTCACGGTGTCCGCATCCTGCACACGCAGATGCTTCGGTTTTACCTGATGCGTTGCCTGATCGGCATATTTTCGATGCTGGCCGGATTCTGGGCCATCGTGAACCTGCCGTTGGCGCAGGCGGTCGCCATTTCCTACTCGACGCCGCTGTTCGTCACCATCGGTGCGGTGTTGATTCTCGGTGAGGTCGTGCGCATTCGGCGCTGGTCAGCGGTCATCGTCGGCTTTGCTGGCGTGCTGATTTTGCTGAGACCAGGTGCCGACACTTTCACTGCGGGGGCGCTGATTGCCTTGCTGGCGGCGGCGTTAAGTGCTGCGGTGGCGATCAGCATCAAGTTTCTCACCCGCACCGAAAAACCCGACACCATCGTGTTGTACACGACCATCATCTGGGTGCCGATGTCCTTGTTTCCGGCGCTGTTGTACTGGCGAACTCCTACCGGCATGACCTGGTTGTGGATCGTCGCCGCTGGCGGCTTTGGCACGCTGGCGCATATGCTGTGGACGCGCGCTTTGCGCTTGAGCGACGCCTCGGCAATCACGCCGATCAGTTTTGTGCAGTTGCCATTCATCGCGGTTGCCGCCTATTACCTGTTCGGCGAGCCACTGGATCGCTGGACGATCACAGGTTCGGTAGTGATTCTTGCCGCCAACATTTACATCGCGCGGCGCGAGTTGCAGATTGCGCGCCGTGCCGTCACCGACCCGGAAATTGGTCGCGACGCGCAGGTGGGTCGCTAAAACCCGATCAACGCCATTGTCGATAACGCCGGATCAGCGCGGCGGTCGAGCTATCGTGAGCATCAATCGCAGCCACCTCAGCCGGTGCTGACAACTCAGCAGCAATGCGGCTGGCCAGCGCCTTGCCGAGTTCCACGCCCCACTGATCGAAGCAATTGATATTCAAGATCGCGCCCTGCACGAACACACTATGCTCGTACATCGCCACCAAGGCGCCCAGCGACTGTGGACTTAGCGCTTCGGCGAGTAGCGTGGAACTCGGGCGATTACCCGGAAACACGCGGTGCGGTACCAGCGCCGGCGGCGTCGCTTCGGCCAGCACCTGTGCCGCACTCTTACCAAACGCCAACGCTTCACTTTGCGCAAACAAATTGGCCATCAACCACTGGTGCTGGTCGCCCAATGGATTGAGCGACCGGCAAAAACCGATAAAGTCGCAAGCCACCAAGCGGGTGCCTTGGTGGAGCAATTGATAAAACGAGTGCTGGCCATTGGTACCGGGCTCGCCCCAATAAATCGGGCCGGTGGCATAGTTCACCGGCTGGCCGTCGAGGGTGACCGACTTGCCCAGACTCTCCATGGTCAACTGTTGCAGATAGGCAGGAAATCGTAGCAAGTACTGGTCGTAGGGCAGGATCGCCTGGGTCTCGGCCGCCAGGAAATTGCTGTTCCAGAGGCCAATCAAACCGATCAACACCGGCAGATTTTGCGGCCAGGCGGCGCTGCGGAAATGTTCGTCCATGGCATGAAAGCCGGCCAGCAACGCGGCGAATGGTTCGGCGCCGATGGCAATCAGCGTGGAAAGCCCAATCGCTGAAGTCAACGAATAGCGGCCGCCTACCCAGTCCCAAAAGCCAAACCGGTGGTCCGGGTCGATGCCAAATTGGGTGACGGCTTCGGCATTGGTCGAGACCGCGACAAAATGCCGGGATACCGCGGCGCTATCCCCCAACGCCTGCACGCACCAGTCCCGCGCCGCGCGCGCATTGCTCAGCGTTTCGATCGTGGTAAAGGTCTTTGAGCAGACAATGAACAGCGTTTCGGCCGGATCCAGATCGCGCGTCGCTTCGATGAAGTCGCTGCCATCGACGTTCGACACAAAGCGAAAGTTGATCTCGCGCGCACTGAAATGACGCAGAGCCTGGTACGCCATCACCGGCCCCAGATCCGAGCCACCGATGCCGATGTTGATGACGTTGCGAATCGGCTTGCCGGTGTAGCCGAGCCAGCGGCCGCTGCGAACGCACTCGGCAAACCTTTGCATGCGGCTCAGCACCGCCTGAATCTCCGGCGTCAGATCGTGCCCTGCGACCACCAGCGGGGTACCCGCTGGTGCCCGCAAAGCGGTATGCAGCACCGCACGGTTTTCGGTGGTATTGATGGCGTCACCGCGAAACATCGCGGCAATGCGCTGTTCGAGGCCACTGGCGCGAGCCAACACCAACAGTAAATCCAGCGCGTGTTGGTCGATCCGCTGCTTGGAATAATCCAGATACCAACCGACCGCGCTGGCGCTGAAGCGCTCGCCACGGCCGGCGTCGTCGGCAAACCATTCGCGCAGGTGGCGACCTTTGATCTGCTCGCAATGATCCTGCAGGGCCCGCCACTCGGGACGTCCGGTCACTGGGTTGGCTGGGGTGGCAGACGCTGGCGTGGTCATGGCAGATGCCTTTGCTGGGCGGGTCGCATGGGGGCGGGGGTGGTCATCTTACTCACCCGCCTGCTGCCGGTGCAGATACCGTCACCAATAAGCGCCGTGTGCTCAGCAACCAGTCGCCAGGATTCTGAACCGTGGGCCCGCCGGTCGCGTCGTCGAGTAGACGCCTGCACCCATTGCCGCTATGGTGCGCGCTGATGTAAACGCTGATTCCTTTCTTCCTACGGTTTCTCGCGGTCTCCAAAACCATTTTGGGCACCGTTGACGCTACACCGACTGGTCTCTGCGATTTCAGGACGAGCTTGTGCTCGATCCTCTCATGACCTGCGGCGCGGTTTCTAGGGAACGCTCCGGGCACTTTACGGAGATTCCAATGTCCTTCCAAAACCTCGGGCTTTCGCCCGCCATCCTGCGTGCGCTGAGCGAACTCGGCCACACCACTCCCACCCCAATTCAACGCGACGCCATTCCGTTGATCATCGACGGCAACGATTTGATGGGCGCGGCGCAAACCGGCACCGGCAAGACCGGTGGATTTGCTTTGCCGATCCTTGAGCGCCTGTTTCCCGGCGGCAAGCGCGATACCGCCAGCACCCGGGCGCCGCGCGTATTGGTGCTCACCCCAACCCGCGAATTGGCAGCGCAAGTACACGACAGCATCCGCGACTACGGCAAATATCTGGGCGTGCGCTCCACCACCATTTTCGGTGGCGTCGGCATGCAACCGCAGGTGGAAGCACTGCGTCGCGGTATCGATGTGCTGGTGGCAACACCGGGGCGATTGATCGATCACCTGGAACGCCGCACGGTGGATTTGTCGGCGGTCGATACCCTGGTTCTGGACGAGGCTGATCGCATGCTGGACATGGGTTTCATGCCGGCACTCAAGCGCATTTTGCTGGTGCTGCCACGGCAGAATCGGCAGACGCTGATGTTCTCTGCCACCTTCCCCGACGAGATCAAGAAACTGGCGGCGCAATTCCTGCACCAGCCCCGCGAAGTGCAGGCCAGCCCGCGCAATACCGTGGCCAACGCGATTACCCACTTGGTCCATCCGGTGGATGCAGCGCGCAAGAAAGACCTGCTGGTCGACCTGCTGGCCGCCGATAGCCGACGCCAGACTTTGGTGTTTGCGCGTACCAAACACGGTGCCGACAAATTGGTGAAATCACTTTGCATCACCGGCTTCAAGGCCGCCGCCATTCATGGCAACAAGAGTCAGGGCGCGCGCACGCGTGCGCTGGCTGACTTCAAGTCCGGTCGAACGGTGATTCTGGTCGCTACCGACATTGCTGCTCGCGGGCTGGACATTCCCCAGTTGCCGGTGGTGGTCAACTACGATCTGCCGATGGTGGCCGAAGATTATGTACACCGGATTGGTCGTACCGGACGCGCTGGCGAGGAAGGTCTGGCCATCTCGTTGGTCGCCCAGGAAGAAGCCCACCTGCTGCGCGACATCCAGCGCCTGCTGAAACAGGAAATCCGGATCGAAAACCATAGCGGATTTGTGCCCAGTCGGGCGCTGTCCATCGCCGATGCCGTGCGACCACCCAAACCCGGCAAGGCGCGGCCCGCGCACAACGTCCGCCGTGGTCACACCAGCGCGGGCAATGGCAAACCGGGCGGCCATAGCAAACCGCAATCACCACACCACGGCCAGGGCCGCGCCCGCGCCTAGGGCAGCACGGAGCAGGCGGCGGTAGCAGCCAAAGCTGGCGCCGCCAGCGCTGGCATTAAAACCAGCCGCCCGGCCCCAAGGATGACTGCCCGCGCGATGAAAATATTGCGCCCTCGGCCATCATTTCGTTCACCGTGCCGCTGGCAAGCTATCCCGCACAACAGGAAAGCTGCTTTACATCCTTGAAAAAGGTTTGCGCGCAGAGTTTGAGCCCCTCGACCATCGTG
>PEUI01000004.1:7616-12752 GCA_002785585.1 Lysobacterales bacterium CG02_land_8_20_14_3_00_62_12 | reverse complement strand
ATCGCCGACGCGCAGCAAAATCAGCGCAAAGCCGCCGGTGGTCGAAGCAACCTCGGCGGCGAACGCCGCGCCCTCGGCGATATCCGCCAGCGCACACAGCCAACGCGACCCGTGGTCCGCCCGCAATTCGCCCGCTTCAGGTAGGGAATCATTCATCAGTCGTCGCGGTCGATCAGTGACAATGGCTGGGCATTTTGCCGCAGATCAACGGAGTTCGGTTATGTCAGTGCTCAGCAGTGGCTTTGGTTTCCTCATCGGCCTGGTCAAGTTTGCCCTGCTGGCGACCTTGCTGCTGGCGGGTTTGCTACTCGGACTGCTGATCACCATCAAGGTGCTGTTGGTGCTCATCGTGATCAAGATCTGGCGAACCTTCCGCACGACGCCACCGCCAAGCCAGCACCGTGGCCAGGTTTTTGACGGTGACTTTCGCGTGGTAACGCCGTCGCCCGGCCGCGCCACTGTGCTGATGGTCGGCACCAACGATGCGCCACCACCGCTGCGCGACGCCTGAAACCGACCGCACGATCCGGTTGACCTGCGCGCCCGCGCGCCTGCTTTTATCAACGCCAGCTTCGCCTACCGACGCCAATCGGCGATAATGGGCGGCCCGACAACGGCCATTGGTTCGTTGCCGATCCCGTTCCCCGCAACGCGACTCTCTGCAAAGGATCCCCCCATGCGCGACTCATTTTCGGTGCTCGATACCCTCCACGTCGGCGACCAGTCTTACCGCTATTTTTCGCTCGCCAAACTGGGCCAGAAAATTGCCGTCAAGCCGCTGCCGGTTTCGCTGAAGATCGTGCTGGAAAATCTGCTGCGCTGGGAAGACGGACAGAACGTCACCCGCAAGGAAATCGAAGCGGTGGCCGGTTGGGACGCCCACTCCGAACGCTCGAGCGAAATCGCTTTCATGCCGGCGCGGGTGGTGCTGCAGGATTTCACCGGCGTACCCTGTGTGGTCGACCTGGCGGTGATGCGCGATGCCATGGTCGCCCTCGGTGGCGATCCCAACAAGATCAATCCGCTGGTCCCCGCCGAGTTGGTGATCGACCATTCGGTGCAGGTGGATTCTTTCGGCAAGGCGTCTTCGGTGGAAGATAACGCCACCATCGAATTTGGCCGCAACGGCGAACGCTACAGCTTTTTGCGCTGGGGCCAGAAAGCCTTTCGCAACTTCAAGGTGGTGCCGCCCAGCACCGGCATCGTGCACCAGGTCAACCTGGAACACTTGGCCCGCGTGGTGATGACCGAAGACCGCGGCGGCGAACGTTACGCTTTTCCCGACACCGTGTTCGGCACCGACTCGCACACCACCATGATCAACGGCCTCGGCGTGCTCGGTTGGGGCGTCGGCGGTATTGAAGCCGAGGCCGCGATGCTCGGTCAGCCCTCGTCGATGCTGATTCCGCAAGTCGTCGGCTTCAATCTCAAAGGCAAGTTGCCCGAGGGCGCCACCGCCACCGACCTGGTGTTGACGGTCACTCAAATGCTGCGCAAGCACGGCGTGGTCGGCAAGTTCGTCGAGTTTTTCGGCGACGGCCTCGATCATCTGCCACTGGCCGATCGCGCCACGATTGCCAACATGGCGCCCGAATACGGCGCCACCTGCGGCATCTTTCCGATTGATGGCGAATCGCTCAACTATCTGCGCCTGACCGGTCGCAGCGAAGCCCAGATCGAACTGGTCGAAGCCTATGCCAAAGCGCAGGGTCTGTGGCGAGTGGCGGGGGCCGCCGCACCGGCATTCAGCGCCACGCTGGAACTCGATATGGCGAGCGTGCAGCCGTCGCTGGCCGGCCCCAAACGGCCACAGGATCGCGTGCTGCTGACCGCCATGAAACAGAACTTCCGGGACAACGTGGGCGCCCTGATCGGCAACCGCAAGAACGCGGCGGCGGCTAGCCCGAAGTCGCGCATCCGGCTTCAGGGGCAGGAAGTAAGCATCGGCGACGGCGCCGTGGTGATCGCCGCCATTACTTCATGCACCAACACTTCCAACCCGGCGGTGATGCTGGGCGCGGGCTTGCTCGCCCGCAACGCGGTGGCCAAAGGGCTGAAAGCCGCGCCCTGGGTCAAGACTTCGATTGGGCCGGGTTCGTTGGTGGTCACCGATTATTTGAAGAAAGCCAATCTGCTGAAGGACCTGGAGCAACTCGGTTTCTATCTGGTCGGCTACGGTTGCACGACTTGCATCGGCAATTCCGGGCCATTGCCCGAGGCGGTATCCAAAGGCATCGCCGAGAATCAACTGGCGGTGGCCGCGGTGCTCTCGGGCAATCGCAACTTTGAAGGCCGCGTCCACGCCGAAGTGAAAATGAATTATCTGGCGTCGCCGCCGCTGGTGGTGGCCTATGCCATCGCCGGCACCGTCGATATCGATTTGAGCAGTGAGCCGCTCGGCATCGGCAGCGACGGGCAAGCGGTTTATTTGAAAGACATCTGGCCGAGCAACCGCGAGATCAGCGACACCCTGATGGCCAGTATCGGTCCGGCCATGTTCAAGAAAAATTACGCCGATGTCTTCAAAGGCGACAGCCGCTGGAACCAGGTCGCTTCACCCGAAGGCGACCTGTATCAGTGGGATCACGCCTCCACTTACATCAAGCATCCGCCCTACTTTCATGGCATGACCATGCAAGTGTCCCCGATCCGGGACATCTTCGGCGCGCGGTGCCTGGGCATATTCGGCGATTCGATCACCACCGACCACATCTCGCCGGCGGGCAATATCAAGGCCAGTTCTCCGGCTGGCCGTTTCCTGCAAAGCCGTGGGGTTCAGGCCACTGACTTCAATTCCTATGGCTCACGGCGCGGCAACGATGACGTCATGGTGCGCGGCACCTTCGCCAATATCCGGATCAAGAATCTGATGCTCCATGGTGAGGAAGGCGGCTACACCGTGCACGTGCCGAGCGGCGAACAACTCAGCATCTACGACGCGGCCCAGCGCTATCAGACGCAGGCCACGCCCTTGGTGGTACTGGCTGGCAAGGAATACGGCACCGGTTCGTCACGCGACTGGGCGGCAAAAGGCACCATGCTGCTGGGCGTAAAAGCGGTGATTGCCGAAAGCTTCGAGCGCATCCATCGCAGCAATCTGGTCGGCATGGGGGTGTTGCCCTTGCAGTTTGCGGCCGGCCAAAATGCGCAGACACTGGGTCTTACCGGCAAAGAAAGCTACACCTTGGCGGGGCTGATGGATGGCGCCGCGAAAGAGATCGAAGTCGTCGCCAGCAGTGAGGCCGGCCAAGACACTCGATTTACCGTGAAAGTGCTGCTGCTGACGCCGAAAGAAGTCGAGTTCTATCGCCACGGCGGGCTGTTGCACTATGTCTTGCGGCAATTGGCGGCAGGCACCCAAACGGCGTGAGCCGCGCCACCGCAGGGTGGCTGGTGGGGGCTTTCAACAGCGGAGCTGCTCCACCCACCTTGCGGCTTATCCGGCCAGCGCCTCGCGCTCGGCTTCGAGTTGTTCCCAGCGGGCATAGGCCGCCGCCAATGCCGCTTGCTGGGTGGCAATCAACTGGTGGTGCGCCACGATGCTGGCCGCCGACTGCTGGTAAAAACTGGCTTCGGTGCCACGCAACAACAATCGCGCACAGTCGACCTCCAGAGCTTCAATCGTGGCGGGCAATTGCTCCAGCTCACGTTGCGCCTTGTAGGTCAGCTTGCGCTTGCCACTAACACCCTCGGCAGCACTGCTGGCGGCGCCCGGCGTGATCGACCGTGCGGCGGTCCGGGTGACTTGTGATGCGCGGGCTTTTGCCGCCAGCCAATCGCTATAGCCACCGACGTATTCGGCCACCCGGCCATGGCCTTCCAGCGCCAAGGTACTGGTGACGACGTTGTCGATGAACTCACGATCATGCGACACCAGAATCAGTGTGCCCGGATACTGCGACAACATTTCTTCGAGCAGATCCAAGGTCTCCACATCCAGATCGTTGGTCGGTTCGTCCATCACCAGCAAATTCGATGGGCGCGCCAGAAACTTGGCCAACAACAGGCGATTGCGCTCGCCGCCGGAGAGCTTGGAAATCGGCGAGCGGGCACGCTCCGGTGTGAACAAAAAATCCTGCAAATAGCCGATGACGTGCTTGCGGCTGCCGTTGATCTCGATGAACTCGCGACCTTCGGCGACGTTTTCAATCGCGGTCCAGTCTTCGCGCAATTCGCTGCGGTGTTGGTCGAAATAAATGACGTTGAGTTGGCTACCCAGCTTGATCGCACCAGCCAGTGGTTGCCGTTCGCCGAGCAGCAACTTCAGCAGCGTGGTCTTGCCAGCACCGTTAGGACCGATGATGCCAATGCGATCACCGCGCTGGATAACGGTGGAAAAGTCGTGGATCAGCAGTTCGCCGCCGAAGCCAAAATCGACGTGCTCGGCCTCGATCACGCGTTTGCCCGAGGCTTGACTGCCGCTCGCCGCCATTTTTACCGTGCCGGTCAATTCGCGGCGTTGGGCACGCTCGCTGCGCAGTGCCTGCAAGGCGCGCACGCGGCCTTCATTGCGGGTACGTCGGGCCTTGATGCCCTGGCGGATCCAGACTTCTTCTTCCGCCAATTTCTTGTCGAAACGCGCATTCATTTCGGACTCGGCGTGCAACCGTTCGGCGCGCCGCCGTAGATAATTTTCATAGTCGCCGGGCCAACTGGTCAGTTCACCGCGATCGATTTCCAGAATGCGGGTGGCGAGCGCCCGCAGAAAGCTGCGGTCATGGGTGACAAACACCACACAACCGGAAAACTCCTTCAAGAAGGTTTCCAACCAGGCAATGGCTTCGATGTCGAGGTGGTTGGTCGGTTCATCGAGCAACAGCACATCGGGGTCGGTGACCAAGGCCTGCGCCAGCAACACACGGCGTTTGCGGCCGCCCGATAGCGCCGCAAAATCGTCGTCGGCGGCCAGTTCCAAGCGTTCCAGAACGCGCTCGACGCGCTGTTCCAGCGACCAGGCGTGCTGGGCTTCAATCGCTTCTTGCACCCGTGACAACGCCGTGCAGTCAATTTCCGCCGCGTGGATCAGGTGGTGATAATCGGCCAGCAACTGGCCCTCGGCGCCGAGCGCCGAAGCGACCACATCAAACACACTACCGGCGGCCGTGATCGGCACTTCCTGCGCCAGTCGCGCCACCC
>PEUI01000004.1:4208-7601 GCA_002785585.1 Lysobacterales bacterium CG02_land_8_20_14_3_00_62_12 | reverse complement strand
ATCAATTTGAGCAATGTGGATTTGCCAGCGCCATTGCGGCCGACGACGCAGAGGCGTTCGCCGCGGTCGATGCTGAAGCTGATGCGCTCCAGCAACAACGGACCACCGATACTGAAATCGACTTGACTAAAGGTAATCAGCGACATCAACGATTCAAACCAGCCACCCAACCATACGCAGCATCATTTCTTCTTGCGGCTTGGGGTCGGCTGGTCCTCAGGCTTGGCCTGATCGCCGATCACCGCCTTCAACGGACAGACCGAAAACACCGGGCATTTTTGGCAACCAACCGCAAGCGCAACCGGGCACAGGGTCATGGCGATACTCCATTGAGGGGTTGGCATTGTAGCGCGCGTTGTTGTCGGTCCAACGCCGCGCTCTTGCAGGCTAGGGCGCGGCGGCGGCCTGCTCGGGAATCGGTAACAATCCCGCCTGCGCCCGATTCGGCGCGACGCTCGTGCTGATCCAAATCACCATGCAGACCCCCCCCGCTCCAGCAGAATGCCAACGCGTTGCCATTGTCGGCGCCGGGCCGGCCGGATTGATGGCCGCCGAGGTGATCAGTGAGCGCGGCATTGCCGTGGAAATCTACGACGCCATGCCATCGATTGCCCGCAAGTTTTTGATCGCCGGCGTCGGCGGTTTGAATCTGAGCCACGCCGAACCCGCGGCCGATTTTGTGTCGCGATTTGGTCGCCGTGCCGACGCGGTGGGCGCCTGGTTGCAGGGTTTCGATGCCGCCGCCATGCAGCTTTGGGCCAGCGGGCTGGGTATCGATACTTTTGTCGGCAGTTCCGGCCGCATTTTTCCCACCGACATGAAGGCCGCGCCGCTGTTGCGCGCCTGGCTGCGGCGGCTGCGTGCCCGCGGCGTGCGCTTGCATTTGCGACAGCGCTGGTGCGGTTGGAACGCGGCCGGACAACTTCAATTCGAGCACGCCGACGGCACCACTTCGGTGACCGCCGACGCCACCGTGCTGGCCCTCGGCGGCGGCAGTTGGTCACGCCTCGGGTCAGACGGGCATTGGCTAGGCACACTGGCCGCGCAAGGCGTCGACGTGGCACCGCTGAAGCCAGCCAATTGCGGCTTCGAGGTCGACTGGAGCGCGCATTTCCGGCAGCGCTACGCCGGCGCACCGGTCAAACCGGTACGCGCCACCTTGGTCGCTGGCGACCCGCCAGCAGCCCCGTTGCAAGGCGAATTGGTCATCACCGAATATGGCGTCGAAGGCAGTTTGATTTACGCGCTGGCGGCGCCGATTCGTGATCGGATCGAGGCCATTGGCAGTGCCGAACTCGAACTCGATCTGGCCCCCGGCCGATCACTGGATCGCTTGATCCGCGATCTGTCGGCAAGCCGTGGCCGCCGCACTCGCTCCGAGCATTTGCGTCGCCATGCGGGCATCGACGGCGTGCAGGCCGGACTGCTGTATGAGATTCTGGGCAGCGCTCCGGATGCCGATGCACCGGTACTGGCGAGCTCGATCAAAGCATTACGACTCCGCTTGCTGCGACCACGACCGCTGGATGAGGCGATCAGCAGCGCTGGCGGCGTGCGCCTGGAGGCCATGACCGCTGAACTGATGCTGCGCGGACTGCCCGGGGTGTTCTGCGCTGGCGAAATGCTCGACTGGGAAGCGCCGACCGGCGGCTATCTGCTGACCGCCAGCATGGCCTCCGGCCGGGTCGCCGGTGTTGGCGTGCTGAATTGGTTGCAGCAACCGGCGTAGCCCGGATGGAAGCGTAGCCCGGATGCAGCGTAGCCCGGATGCAGCGTAGCGGAATCCGGGACCAAAACCGAAGCGGAATCCGGGACCAAAACTGATCGGCGATGCCGACGCGGTCGACGCTTGATTTCGCCGCGAAAAAGGCCTGAACGAAGCACGCCGCCGTGGCGATTTGGTGGGCCCGGCGCGGCCATGGTCGGCAGACCGGGCGCTGGGCGTTCGGCGGCTATTCGAAACCGTTCGCAAACAGTATCCCGGCGGCGGCCGGATAGACCAGGGCCAGTGCGGCCTGATCGTCTGGCTTCAGCGCGGCGCCGCGGCCATCGCCGAAGGCGGTGGCGCGCATGGTGGCGATTTGCTCGGCGGCGGTGGCACTGGCGCAGCTACCACTTTGGGTGTCGCCGCAGGAATGCGCCAAGCCAACCACATGCCCCATTTCGTGGACCATTACTTCGGCGCCGTTTTTGCCGGTATCGCCATCGAAGTAGCAGGCGACGCCATCCTGCACCTGGATGCGGCCTTCGAATGCTTCGTTGTAAGGCAGACCGTTGGACATCGTGCTGGTTGTGAAGAAACACGGCCCACCGTTGGCCAGTACCCCGCCGTTGGCACAACTGTAGCTACCGGGGATAGCATTCAGCGGATCGTTCCATAGCACGCTGTGGCCATCCGACGTGCCGTCATTACAGTGCGTGTCGGGTGCGGCAATGGTGCCCCCGCTGTGGGTCACGGTGAGCTTGCTACCGGCGTCGTTGGTCAGCGCATTGGCAGCCGCCGTGATCATCGCAAATTCGTCCTGGACCATGCCCACCTGACCCGCAGCAGTGGACACCCAGTTCAGGGCGGTATTGCTGTCGAACTGGAACCAACGCACCGCGTTGCCATTGCCGCCGAGCAGCAGATTGAATTTCGCTTGCGGCAGTTGCAGCGCCTTGGCGTCCAGGAAATAGTCCGCCGCGTCGTCGGCCCGGCCAGCGACCGCGGCTTGCAGCCAAGTCTCGAAGCGCTCGGCATCGCGCGGCTGGTGAAACTTGGCGTTGCGCCCCTGTCCATGATCCTTGCCGCTGTCCAGCACCCGCGTGAAGTAGCTCAGGCCCTGGTGCTGCTGCTTGAAAAACAAGCCGAGGGTCAGTTGCTCGGCCTGCAAGATGCCGTCTCCGCGAAGTTCGGCGAACAACAGCAGAGTCTGGCCTTTGTGCAGCGTCGGAATAGCAAAGTGCTGCTCGCCGAAACCGGAACCAAGCACGCCACCGGGTAGCGCCAGATGGACGATCCTGGGCAACGGCGGACCTTTGAACTGCTGCTGCAGTTGCAGCGCGTAGGGCGACTCGATGCCCGCTGGCCCGCGCACGGGCGCCAACGCTTCCAACACCTGAGCACGGAGCACCAAGGGCGAACTATCGACCAGGTGCTGGTCGCTGACCATGACATAGCTGAAGGCCTGGGCCCGGCCAACCAGCAGCGCCCCCAGCAAGCCCGCCAGCAGCACCGGCGCAGACCATGATCGAAAGATTTGCATGTCACTCTCCTCTGAACAAAGCGAACTCGCCCGAGGATACGCCTTCAGGGACGCCCCCAGCGGGAAGCACCCGCCGCGTTTCAGACCGATAACAACGCGGGACACCCACAATATCGCCAGCGCAATCTACCCCGCGCGGCGCGCTGTC
>PEUI01000004.1:2688-4181 GCA_002785585.1 Lysobacterales bacterium CG02_land_8_20_14_3_00_62_12 | reverse complement strand
AACACCCGCAATTGCGTGAAATGATGGCCTCGGAACCGCCGGAATCCCCAGGCTCGGGAGCCTGCGCGTTATCGGCGCGCGCCAGCCCGCGTGGCGGGCTTCCGCGACGCCTTGCCTAGCGCACCCTCAGCCCATTTGTTGAGACTGGTGCCGCTTTTCGCTGCGGCCTTGAGTGCGGCAGCATGCACCGCGGGCGCAATACGCAGCATGAGTTTGCCGCTTGCCGGCTTCTCCGCAGCCGAACCCAGTTCCCTGGAGGCGGCCAGATAGTCGTCGATGGCGGCGTGAAAGCTGGACTCGAACTCGGTGATCGACTCGCCGTGGAAGGCGATGATATCGTCGATGCCCTGGACGCGCCCAACGATGATCTTGTCTTCCGCGTCGAAGACCATGCTTGCCGTGTAGCCCTTGTAGGACATGGAATTGATCATGGTTTGATCTCCGTACTCGTGATGAACTCCCGCACCGCCAAGACACGGTAGCGCAACGCTTCCTTGCCTGGGTGCGGCCTATGGAGCGTCATCTTGCGGCCATTGAACGCAAACGTGACTGATGAACCTGCGCCTTCAATGACCCTGCAGCCAGCCGCCCTGAGCAACGACTCGATCCGCGCCCATTCAATGTTCCCATTGGCCGGGTCGGCGCGTATCTTCTCAAGCGTCTTGCGATGCGTCCCGTTCACCCGTGCGATGATAGCGCTTTTACACATTTTTGCAATCATCGCGCCGCCGTACCGGCGAGCTCACGTCTCCCGGGCTTGGGCGGCAACGACGTCGGTTGCCATCGCGCGTGTAGCGCGTTGTGTTGCTACTCCACCGTCACCGATTTGGCGAGGTTGCGCGGCTGGTCGACGTCGGTGCCGCGCAGCACGGCGACATGGTAGGCGAGCAGTTGCAACGGAATGGTGAACACCGCTGGGAAAATAGGGCTCAGACTGAGATTTCCGACCCAACCAGGGCGATAGGTTGCGCTTAAGCGCAGCGATGCCCAACATTCCGCCTGCACCACGCTGGGTGCTGGGGCGCGGTTGGCAGACTACTTGAGCGAGTAGCGAGTAGCGAGTAGCCCGGATGAAGCGCAGCGCAATCCGGGTCAGCAGGCGAACGAAGAGCCGGGGTCGCGTCTCAATACTGTTCGTTTAGACGTTTTTGTGTCCCGATCGCGGCGTCTCCACAGTGGGGCGGGTCATGGCACGAACCAAGGCGGTGTTGGGTTCTGGGGCGCGACTGAGCGACTACCTCAGCGCGAGCTTGCTGGCGCTTGTGTATCCCGCCGAGTCGGTGCAGCAGGCGCTCGACGAGCACGGCGTCAGTAGCCAGCGCATACGCCGCTTTCCGGCGCTGGTCGGAACGCACTACTGCATGGCTTTGAGCCTGTACCCGGAAGCGGCCTATGCGGACGTGTTCGCGGTGGTGGCGCAGGGTCTGGCGTGGATACAGGGTGAGGAAGCGGTGCCGACCGTCGCCAAGTCCTCGATCAGCGCGGCGCGCAGC
>PEUI01000004.1:2387-2674 GCA_002785585.1 Lysobacterales bacterium CG02_land_8_20_14_3_00_62_12 | reverse complement strand
ACCGTTGCGGACCTGGTTCGAGCGCGCATGCGTGCCGATGGCACAGCCCAAGACCTTCCCGCTGGCGTTTTATCGACACGCTGCACGCAGCAGTTTTTTTTTGCGCATCGACGTGGCAGACTCGGGGTCGCTTCATCCCGCAACCAGGAGCACCCCATGAAAGGTATGGATCAGAAAAAGCAAGGCAAGAAAGCGCCGGCCAAGAGCCTGAAAGAAAAGCGTGCCGACAAGCAGGCCAAGAAGACCAAGTGAGGCAAGTTCGGCGTGGTGTCGGCGCCCAAGCCGAT
>PEUI01000004.1:0-2275 GCA_002785585.1 Lysobacterales bacterium CG02_land_8_20_14_3_00_62_12 | reverse complement strand
GCACCGCCGACCCTTGATCGTGACCGTGCTCCAGCAACAAGTGCCCGCCGGGCCGCAAGAATGCCGCTGCCGAAGCGGTGATGGCGCGGATGGCAGAGAGACCATCGCCTCCCGGCGTCAACGCCTGGGCTGGCTCGAAGCGCAGATCGCCTTGATCGAGGTGGGGGTCCGCCGCCGCCACATACGGTGGATTGGCGGCGATCAAATCGAACCGCAGCGCACTGGGCAGCGCAGAAAACCAGTCGCTCAAACAGAAATGCACATGGTCGAGGCCCAAGCGTTGCGCGTTGTCAGCCGCAATCGCGAGCGCGGCAGCGGAGGCATCGACCGCCCAGACTTCCGCCTGTGGACGCGCGCTGGCCAAGGCCAGCGCAATCGCACCGCTGCCGGTGCCGAGATCCAGCAAGCGATAACCACCAGCGCGATCCGGACAAACCGCCAGCGCCCAATCCACCAGCAACTCGGTCTCATGGCGCGGGATCAAAACCGCCGGCGTGACCCGCAAGCGCAGGCTGTAGAACTCGCGCTCACCAAGCAGATAGGCAATCGGCTGGCCGTGCTGACGCGCCGCCAGCAATGTCTGGCAGCGCGTGGCCTGCTCGGCATCGAGGCAATCATCGGCATGCGCGAACAACCTGGTTCGCGGCCAGCTCAACGCATGCGCAATCAGGATCTCGGCTTCGCGGCGCGCCTCGGACCCGGCGAGCATGGCCGTGGCGACGCGCAACGCCGTCGCCACCGATGCCCCCGCGGCAATCATGGCGTGATCGCGGATGTGCGCGCGGCCCGCATCAAGGCTGCTCGGTGCTGCTGCTGGGCTCCGTGCCGCTGCTGGGCGCAGTTGCCGCAGCGGGTGCTGCCGACGCCATCGGTGCGGTGTCGTTTGCTTTGTCCGCGTTTGCTTTGTCCGCGTTTACTTTGTCCGCGTTCGCTTTGGCCAGGTTCGCTTTTGCCAGCCACCACGGTTGCCAGGCGCCGCCCTGCACGAAGCATTGCAAGCCCCAACGCAGCCAACCAATCAGCGCCCACGCCAACCAGAATGCCCAGGCCAACATCAGTGCCCGATACAGCCACATCGGCAGACTGATCGCGCTGGCGGTGGGCAGTACCGAGGTGCTCTGGTCATCGAACCAGTGCAAATCGTGGCCGCTGGAACCGTAGCCGACGACATGCAAATCGGGCGTCCCCAGCAGGCCCGAGCTGATCGCCTGAAACAGCGCCATCACCGCCACCAGCGTCAACGCCAGCAGGCCGAGCTGAAGCAAATTGAAGCGCCAGCGCAGCCCATCGGTCGCCAGCCGAGCGCGCGCGTCGAGGGCAAACAGCCAGGCCACAAACCACAGCAACGCCCACCACGAAACCGTCGAGAAGCCCATTCCCAGCAACAGCCAATCTTTGAGTTTGAGCGGCGTGCGGCGGCTTTTCGCCAGCGCCATGGCCAGCAGCAACATCGCCAGCAACTCGCCCCAATACAACACCGCCGGGCCCAGCCGCGGCCCGCTGGTGGCGATCAGCCAACGCGCTTCGGGCAAGCGCAGGTTGAGGCGCAGATTCGAGGCCGCCGCATGCAGGGCGAGCGTCGGCGTCGTCACCCTGAGGCCGGCGCCAACGGCTTCGCGCCAACGGATTTGCAGGCGATTCATCCCCGGCACCACCGGCACGCTGAGACGACCGCCATCGGGCCGCAGGTTGACCAATTGGCCATTGATCTCGACCGCCATCACTTCGGCGGCTTTGGGCAAATCGATCACGTGCTGGCCGCCTTGGGTGGCACGCAAGTCCACGTCGAGCACCTGCTCGGAACTGCGCTTGCCGACGGTGCTGCTGAGGCTGACCTGATCGATCGCCAGCGTACTGCCGGCCACCGCCTGCGGCCGCTGCACGGTGAGCGTCAACACCTCGCCTGGCAGTGGATGGAACTGATACATACCGGCATCCGGATGCACCCCGGGCACGCCTTGCGGCTGCACATTCCAGGTCGGGCTGACATCCAGCCGCCAGATTTCACTGCGATTGTGCTGGTCCGGCGCGGTCAGCCGCAAGCCATCCACCGCCGCCAGTCGCGACTCCCACTGCACCCAATCCTGATGCTCGCCAAAGGCGGCGGTGAGGACGCCATTTTCGATCGGCAAGTCGCTGCCGAGCACGTGTTCATCGGCCAGCAACGGCACCGCCACCGAGAACGCCGAAGTACTCGGCGCGATCCGCTGCACGGCGGTGTGGATGGTCCAGTCCAGATCGAAGCGCAGCTCGCGGGTGACCATCACATACGGCG
>PEUI01000351.1 GCA_002785585.1 Lysobacterales bacterium CG02_land_8_20_14_3_00_62_12 | reverse complement strand
GGTCGGCTCATCGGCAAACAGCAGCGCCGGAGCGGTAACAAAAGCGCGGGCCAGCGCCACCCGCTGCTGCTCGCCACCGGAAAGCTGGCGCGGATAATGCGCCAGGCGTTCGGCCAGTCCGACTGCTTGCAGCATCGACCGGGCGCGCGCTTCGGCATCGTCTGCGTGCTTAAGCTCCAGCGGCAGCATCACGTTCTCCAATGCGGTCAACGCCGGTAGCAACTGAAAACTCTGAAACACAAATCCGACTTGCTGCCCGCGCAGCCGCGCACGGCCATCCTCATCGAGCGCATTGAGTTCCACGCCAGCCAGTTGCACACCACCGCTGCTCGGCAGATCCAGCCCAGCCAGCAAGCCGAGCAAGGTGGATTTGCCCGAGCCCGAGGCACCGACGATGGCCACCGCCTCGCCGCTGGCGATACGCAGGTTGACCGCATCGAGAATGATCAACTCGCGACCCGGCAGCGACACCCGTTTGCCCAGATCATCGGCCTGCAATATCGTGCGCAGCGGCAACACGCCGTTTTTCGACAGCGGACCAGATGCCTTCGGACTGCTTTCAATCCCATCCATCATTCGATTTCACCTTGGCAAAAGTTGTGCAGCCAATCGGGGTAAGAGAGCTGGTCTGCGCGAGCCGGTTGCGCCGAGCGTCCGCCGCTGACCTCCAGTACCTTCACCGCACCGCGCACCTACAATACTGATGGGCGATCCTCCGATCACCCCGACCCGCAAGGAAGATTCGTGTCCTGCTACCGATTGCTCCTGGCCGTGTTCCTGGCCCTCTCCCATCTGGGGTCGGCGCTGGCCGCCGACAAGACACCTAGCCTATTGGTCATGGGCGACTCGCTGTCCGCCGCCTATGGCCTGAACCTCGACGATGGCTGGGTCAGCTTGCTCGCCCGCAAACTGCAAGCCGAGGGCAGCCGTTGGCGGGTCATCAACGCCAGCATCACCGGCGAAACCACCGCTGGCGGTGCCGCGCGCATCGACCAGGAACTCAACCTTCATCATCCGCAATGGCTGATCATCGAGCTCGGCACCAACGACGGCCTGCGCGGCCTGCCGCTGGCGTTGGCACGAGACAATCTGGATCGCATGATTCGCGCCGCCAAAGCATCGGGTGCGCGCGTGTTGCTGCTCGGCATGCGCATTCCGCCCAACTATGGGGCCGACTATAGCGAGGCGTTTCAGACGCTTTACGTCGATCTGGCGAAGCGCCATGACCTGCCTTTGTTGCCGTTTCTGCTGGCGCCGATCGCCACTGATCGCCGCCATTTTCTCGAAGACAACCTGCATCCCAATGCCGCCGCGCAACCGTTGTTGCTGGCGCATGTATGGACCGTGCTGGCGCCGCTGCTCAAGCCCGGCACGGTCGGCCGACCGCGCTAGATCGCCACGCTTCAGCGGACCTGAGCCGACCGCTCACCTCAAGCGCGCAGCAGCTCGTTGATGCTGGTTTTGGCGCGGGTGCGCGCATCCACCTGCTTGACGATCACCGCGCAATACAACTGGCAGGCGCCCTCCGCGCTCGGCAGTGATCCCGCCACCACCACGCTACCGGCAGGCACGCGGCCATAGCGGATGGTGCCGCTGGCGCGATCATAAATGCGCGTCGATTGGCCAAGAAACACGCCCATGCCGATCACACTGCCGCGCTCCACGACCACCCCTTCGACCACCTCCGAACGCGCACCAATAAAGCAATCGTCCTCGATGATCGTTGGGCTGGCTTGCAACGGTTCCAGCACGCCGCCGATGCCGACGCCCCCGGAAAGATGCACATCCTTTCCGATCTGCGCGCACGAACCCACCGTCGCCCAGGTATCGATCATGCTGCCAGCGCCGACATACGCTCCGATATTGACAAAGCTCGGCATCAGCACCACATCGCGCGCAATATGCGCACCACGACGCACCACCGCCCCCGGCACCACGCGCGCGCCAACGGCGTCAAACATCGCCGCATCAAAGCCCTCGAAGCGCAGCGGCACCTTGTCGTAATAGGGCGCCGGTGCGCCCGTCAGCAGCCGATTGCGCTCGATGCGAAACGACAACAGCACCGCCTTCTTCAACCACTGATGGGTCAGCCAAACGCCGTCGACCGACTCCGCCACCCGCCGCGCACCCGATTCCAGATCCGCCAGCACCGCATTCACCGCCGAGCGCAAACCCTCGTCGGGAGCCTCTGCCGACAAACCTGCCCGCTGCTCCCAGGCCGCCTCGATCACCGCTTGCAGATCGCTCATGAAAAAAACTCCGAACCAGCGCCGCATTGTACGGACCGCCACTCGCTTTGGCGTAATCTTTGGAGAACGCGAGCGGACTCGCGCTGGCGTTGGTTTGGGCCGGCCCAAGGCGCCATGCTGCTTATCATGCGCGGGTGGGCGCAACCCACCACACTATAAAACGGCAAGCAGTGGGCAACTCACCTTCTCAGTGCAGAAACAGCGGCGGCGAGCCGCCGCACTCCAAAGTGTGGCGAACATCAGCCCGGCTGCCACTCCGCACACAACAACTCTGCCTGCGCCAGCACTGTCTTTACCGCCTCATCCTGCAAGTCCGGAGGATAGCCATACTTGTTCAGAATGCGTTTCACCATCACCCGAATCTTGGCCCGCGCGCCTTCGCGCAGGGTCCAGTCGATCGTCACACTCTTGCGCACCTGGGTGATGAGCTCAGTAGCGATGACCTTGAGTTTGTCGTCGCCCATGGCGATGACGGCGGATTCGTTGGCGGCGAGCGCCTCGTAGAAAGCGACTTCATCTTCGCTCAAGCCGAGCGCTTCGCCGCGCTTGCTGGCGGCATCGAGGTCCTTGGCGATTTGTATCAGTTCCTCGATGACCTGCATCGTGGAGATGGCGCGGTTGTGATAAGCGTTGAGGGTCTGCTTGAGCTTCTCGGAAAAAACATGCGCTTGCACCAGATTGCGCTTGCTGCGGACCTTGAGTTCGTCCTTGAGCAGCTTTTCCAGCAACTCGGCGGCGACGTTCTTGTGCTTGAGGCCACGCACTTCGGCGAGGAACTGGTCGCTCAGAATGCTGATGTCCGGCTTGGGCAAGCCGGCGGCGGTGAACACGTCGATCACCTGGCCTTCGGTGGTGATGGCCTTACTCACGAGCTGGCGGATGGCAGCGTCGATCTGCTCGGGCGTCTTGTTGTGGTTAACCGTTTGCTTGTTCAGCGCGGCTTGCAGAGCCTGGAAAAAACTCACATCGTCGCGGATCGCCGCGGCTTCATCGCTGGCGGCGCAGAGGGCAAAGGCACGGGACAGCTCCGTCACCACCTGCCCCCAGCGCTTCTTGCCGTCTTCCTGTTCCAGGATGTGCTCCTGCCCGGCGGGGATGAGCGCTAGGCGTTCGGCCGGTTTGCCGGTGGTCCATTTGTCCCAGTTGAAGCCGCCTGCCTGCCGCGCCGTTCCATTCTCAATCCGTCGCTTGATCCGCTTCCGACCGAATCCGGTCTTCCACTCCTTCTCCATCGTCACGGCTTCCTCGCGGGTCGCCGCCAGTTCATAGTGTGCGATTCGGATGGGGGGGGTGCTTCTTCGTCCATTCAGCGCCTGTGCCGCGACGATGTTCGCCCCATCGCTTCAGGAGGTCTTCCGTTTGCCCAATGTAGACACTCTCGTCGTCGCACAGAATCGCATAAACGTAGAATGGACTATCCGGCAACGGCGCAGGCTGGTGCATCAGGTCGCAGGCGATGCCGTGTTTCTCCAGCATCACGGCGATGGCTTGCGCGGTGTCGAAGGTCGGGGCGCCCTGCCCGCCGCTCTCGGTGTAGACGGCGAGCGCCTTCCTGAGCTGGTCGGCGAGGCCTAAATAATCCACCACCAGACCGCCGGGCTTGTCGCGGAACACGCGATTCACGCGGGCGATGGCCTGCATCAGGCCGTGGCCCTGCATCGGCTTGTCGGCATACATCGTGTGCAGGCAGGGGGCGTCGAAGCCGGTCAGCCACATGTCGCGCACGATCACGATGCGGAACGGGTCCTTGGCGTCCTTGAAACGGTTCGCCAGTTTCCGCCGCGCATCCTTGCTGCGGATGTGCGGCTGCCAGTCGGGGCCGTCGTCGGCGCTGCCGGTCATCACCACCTTCAGCGTTTCTTCCGCCCATTCAGGCCGCAGCTTGATCAGCGCATCGTAGAGGTCCACGCAGATGCGGCGGCTCATGCAGACGATCATCGCCTTGCCATCCATCGCCTCCACGCGCTTCTCGAAATGCGTCACCAGGTCGGCGGCCACGAGCTTGATCCGTTTCGGCTCGCCCACCAGCGCCTCCAGCGCAGCCCACTTCGTCTTGAGCTTTTCCTTCTTCGTCAGCTCCTCGCCTTCGGTGATCTCCTCAAACTCCGCGTCGAGCTGCGGCAACTCGGCGGCATTCAGGCTGAGCTTGGAAATGCGGCTCTCGTAATAGATCGGCACCGTGGCCTGGTCGGCGACGGAGCGCTGGATGTCGTAGATGGAAATGTAATCGCCGAAGACCGCCCGCGTGTTCGCGTCCGTCTTCTCGATGGGCGTGCCGGTGAAGCCGATGAACGACGCATTCGGCAAGGCATCGCGCAGATTGCTGGCGAAGCCGTAGGACATCTCGCCGGTCTTCTCATTCACCTTGCCGCCGAACCCATACTGGCTGCGGTGTGCTTCATCGGCGATGACTACAATGTTGCAGCGGTCCGACAGCATTTCCATGCGACCGCTCTGTGCAACATTGCCCTCACCCCCGGCCCCTCTCCCAGAGGTAGAGGGGAGATGGGAGCAAATTGATTCCAGGACTTGATCGGTCTCATCCAACACGACTCGGTTCTCGAAGCGCAGAACGGTGACGCCTTGGGATTTCAGATAAGTATCACGTTGCTTGTCGTGGGCGATGGCCTCGGCGGTCAGGTGAACTGCTCCATCGCACTCCACGGCCAGCTTCGCCTCGGCGCAATAGAAGTCGCAGACATACTCCCCAAACTGATGCTGCCGCCGAAACTTCGCATCGTTCATTTGCCGATTTCGCAGCAACTCCCAAAGCATATTCTCCGCAGGCGTCTGCTTCTTCCGCATCTCCCGCGCTCGCGCCTTCAGCCCCGTGAAATCAAACCCTCCCCGATAGTGGCTCCCCTCTCCCGCTGGGAGAGGGGCTGGGGGTGAGGGTGTGAGCGCAGCGAACCCCTCTCCCGCTGGGAG
>PEUI01000329.1 GCA_002785585.1 Lysobacterales bacterium CG02_land_8_20_14_3_00_62_12 | reverse complement strand
AGGCGAAACCAGCCTCGGTGAAGCAGGAATCCAGCAGCAAAGCTACCTATGTTTAGCTTTGCGTAGGTATGGACGAACGGTTCGCAAGCTCACCCGCAACCTATGACGCACTGGCGCCGAGCCACCCCACCCGCGCTCCGGTCCGTAGGGCGCCATGCGCTGCGCTTATTACGCCCTACGGCGCTGGGTTGGGCGGCAATGGCAGCTTTGCGCCGACAATCCGAATGGATACTCAGGGGCGCATCGGCTAGGGTCGGCGGCATGCCTCCGGATTATCTCGAAAAAATTCTGACCGCCCGCGTCTACGATGTCGCCATCGAATCGGCGCTGGAATCGGCGTCGGCGTTGTCGGCGCGGCTGGACAATCGGGTGTTGCTCAAGCGCGAAGACACCCAGCCGGTGTTCTCGTTCAAATTGCGTGGCGCCTATAACAAGATGGCGCAACTGAGCGTCGCCGAGCGCGAGCGCGGGGTGATTACCGCCTCCGCCGGCAATCACGCACAAGGCGTTGCGCTCGCCGCCAAACGCCTGCGCTGCCGGGCGCTGATCGTGATGCCGGTGACGACGCCGCAGATCAAAGTCGCTGCGGTACGCGCACGCGGCGCCGAAATCGTCCTGCATGGCGATTCCTTCGACGCCGCTTATGCCCATGCCCGCGGCATCGAGCAACGCGAGCAACTGGTTTTTATCCATCCCTACGACGACCCCGAGGTGATCGCTGGTCAGGGCACCATCGGCATGGAAATCCTGCGCCAGCACCCGGACCCGATCCACGCCGTGTTCTGCTCGGTCGGCGGTGGTGGTCTGATCGCCGGCGTCGCCGCTTATATCAAACGGCTGCGACCGGAGATTCGGATCATCGGTGTGGAAGCCGTCGACGCCGACGCGATGACCCGCTCGCTGGCCGCCGGTCGGCGCATCACCCTGCAGCAAGTCGGACTGTTTGCCGATGGCGCCGCGGTCAAACAAGTCGGCGTAGAACCTTTTCGGCTATGCCAGCAGTACGTCGATCAGATGGTTACGGTCGATACCGACGCCATCTGCGCGGCGATCAAGGACGTCTTCGAAGATACCCGTTCCATCCTGGAACCGGCGGGTGCGCTGGCGATGGCCGGCCTCAAGGAATATCTGCGCCAGCAGCCGATGCAGGCGCAAACCCTGGTCGCCATTGCTTCCGGCGCCAACATGAACTTTGATCGTCTGCGCTTTGTCGCCGAGCGCGCCGAAGTCGGTGAGCAGCGCGAAGCCGTGCTGGCGATCACCTTGCCGGAACAGCCGGGCGCCTACAAGGCGTTCATGGCCTTGATCGGCGAGCGCAGCATCACCGAGTTCAACTATCGCTACAACGATCCCCGAGCCGCGCATATTTTTGTTGGCATCGAAGCGCGCAATCGCAGCGAATCGCAGCAATTGATCGAGCAACTGCGCGGCCACGGTTACGCCACCGTCGATCTCACCGACAACGAGCTGGCGAAGTCGCATATTCGTCACCTGGTCGGTGGCCGTTGCCCGGTCGCCGTCGATGAAGTGTTGTATCGATTTCAGTTTCCGGAACGCCCCGGCGCGCTCATGCAATTTCTCAATCGCATGAGCCAGCACTGGAATATTTCCTTGTTCCACTACCGCAACCACGGCGCCGATTACGCCAGCGTCTTGGTCGGCATGCAGGTACCAGCGGCCGAGTCGGCGGCGTTCCAGGCGTTTATCGACGGCCTGGGCTATGCCTGGTGCGACGAAACCCAAAATCCTGCCTATCCGCTGTTTTTGGGCTGAGCGGGCCAGCGCGCGCAAAGCTTGCCGATACCGCGACCGCTGGGCCGGATCAACACCAGCGAAGAAGGCCTTGTCGGCTGCGCGAATCGAGCTTGGCTTGCCGCTAAACTGCCGACCATGCATTATTTCATTCATGCCAAAGACCGACCCGATTCCTTGGCGGCGCGCTTGGCGGCACGGCCGCAACATCTGGCGCGCTTGCAGGCGCTGTGCGATCAGGGGCGGTTGCTGTGCGCCGGACCGCTGCCGGCCATCGACGCCGCCGATCCGGGGCCGGCGGGTTTCACCGGCAGCCTGATTGTGGCGGAGTTCGCTTCACTGGCAGCGGCGCGGGAATGGGCCGACGCCGATCCCTACCTGGCTGCTGGCGTCTATGCCGAAGTGCAGGTGACGCCGTTTCGTCGGGTGTTGCCGTGAGCGCCAGCGGGCGTAACGCAGAGTGGCGCCTGGCCGAGATTCGCCAGCGCTTGACCGCAGCGCTGGCCCCGCAATCGATCGTGGTGGGTGACGACAGCCACCAGCATCGCGGTCATGCCGGTGCCGCCGATGGCCGCGGCCATTACTCGGTAGAGATCACCGCCGCGGCCTTCGAAGGCTTGGGTTTGTTGGCGCGACACCGGGCGGTGTATGCGGCGCTCGGAACGCTGATGCAGACCGATATTCACGCGCTGACGATCACGGCGCGGGCGCCCGATCCGCGTTGACCCGCCCGGTCAGCCGTGCGCTGGCAGCGATAGGGCCATAAATTGTTCGATCACCCGCACCAGCCGCAGGCAATCGCTGGCCCGGTTGTACAGCGGCGTCGGTGCCACCCGCAGTACATCGGGCTCGCGCCAATCGCCAACGATGCCGTGCGCGCCGAGAAAATCGAACAGCGCGCGGCCCTCGGCACGCGGACCTTTGACGCGGAGCGAGAGCTGACACCCGCGCGATTCAGGGTCGGCCGGCGTGCGAATGTCGATCAGCGCCGCGAGTCGGGTCGCGATCAGCTCGGCCAGATAAGCGGTGAGCCGGATCGACTTTTGTCGCAGCCGCGCCAAGCCGGCGGCATGAAAGATTTCCAGCGAAGCGCGCAACGGCGCCAGCGCAAAAATGGCCGGATTCGACAACTGCCAGCCTTCGGCGCCCGCCATCGGCACGAACCTTGGCCGCATCTGAAACCGGGTCTCCTGATCGTGGCCCCACCAGCCGGCAAATCGCGGCAGATCGGCGCGCGCATGGCGTTCATGCACGAAGCAACCCGCCACCGCGCCGGGTCCGGCGTTGAGATATTTGTAGCTGCACCAGACGGCGAAATCGGCATCGGCGTCGTGCAGTTCTACCGGCACATTGCCGATGGCGTGGGCCAGGTCGAAGCCGACCCGGGCGCCAGCGGCGTGCGCCAGCCGCGCCAGCTCGCGCAGATCAAACCGTTGTCCGGTCAAATACTGCACGCCCGGCCACAGCAGCAGGGCGATGCGTCCGCCGTGCTCAGCGAAGGCGCGCTCGATCGCCGAGAGCGAGACACTGCCGTCGGCCTGGTCGGCTTCCAGTTCGATCAAACATTGCGCCGGATCAAAGCCATGAAAACGAATTTGCGATTCGACCGCATAACGGTCTGAAGGAAACGCATTTTTTTCGATCAGGACGGCGGGTCGATCGGTGCTCGGGCGATAAAAACTGACCATCAGCAGATGCAGGTTGCTGGTCAGCGTGTTCATCGCCACCACCTCATTGGGCAGCGCGCCAGCGACTTCGGCCAAGGGTTGCTGGACGTAACGGTGATACTCCAGCCACGGATGCTGACCCCGAAAATGCGCCTCGACGCCAAGATCGCGCCAGTCATCGAGTTCGGCCAGCAGGGCCGCGCGCGTGCGGCGCGGTTGCAGACCGAGCGAATTGCCGCACAGATAAATCTGCGGGCTGCCATCGGCCTGCGCCGGAATCAAAAATTGGTCGCGAAACCCGGCCAGCGGGTCGTCGGCATCCAGCGCCAGCGCGGCGTTTTCCAGCGTCTGAAAGGAGTCGTACTGGGTTGCAGGGTTGGCCGCCGACACGTCAATTCACCGCTGATCAGGATGCCGACCAGTGTAATGCAGCAGCGCGCCGCTTGAGCTTGCCGCCGCTGTTCTCGCTGTGGTGCTCGCGGTGGTGTCGCGGTAATCACCACCGCGCCGGAGCGCAAAGCGGGAGCAAGCTCCCGCACTCCAAATTCGAGCGCTGCTACTTTCAGAGCACGGTGACTTTGCAGTGCGGCGGCTTGCCGCCGCTGTGCTCGAACCCAGCGCATTCTCGAACCCCCGGCTTGCGGATGGCGGCTCGGTGTTACCCTCGTCGCCATTTTCCGATGCCAGCAGAGTGAGTGCCCCGATGACGCCGCCGACCCCTTATCCGATTGGTACCCCTGGGCTCGCCTGGGGCGCGGCCGAGCGTGCTGCCTGGTTGGCGCGGCAGCAGCGTCGGCGCAGTTATGCGGTGGATGTGCTGAGCGTGATCGAACGGCTCGGTGCCGGTTTTGACTTGGTGGAATACGGTCGGCTGGATTATTCGCCCGACCTGTATCCGCTGTTGGCGCTGCGCAGTCGCGATTGGAACGCGGCCTTGCCGACGGTGTTGGTGACCGGCGGCGTGCATGGCTATGAGACCAGCGGCGTGCAGGGGGCTTTGCGCTTCGCCGAACAGCAGGCGGCGCGCTATGCCGGGCGGATCAATTTGCTGATCGCGCCCTGTGTCAGCCCCTGGGCGTATGAGCGGATCCATCGCTGGAACCCGCAGGCGGTCGATCCGAACCGCTCGTTCCGCCATCCGAGCCCGGCGCCGGAAGCAGCCGCGCTGATCGGTTTGGTGGCGCCGCTGGTGGATGCCTGCGTGCTGCATATCGACCTGCACGAGACCACCGACAGCGACGAAACCGAGTTCCGGCCGGCGCTGGCGGCACGCGACGGTGAGCCGTTCGCGGCCGGCGAGATCCCGGATGGCTTCTACACGGTGGGCGATAGCGCGAACCCGCAACTGCCGTTCCAGCAGGCGCTGATCGCGGCGGTGGCGGCGATCACCCACATCGCCCCGGCCGATGCGAACGGCGAAATCATCGGCTCACCGATGGTCGCACCGGGGGTCATTCTGTATGCCTTCAAAGCGCTGGGTCTGTGCGCCGGCATGACCAACGCGCGCTACACGACGACCACCGAGGTGTACCCCGACAGTGCCCGCGCCACGCCGGAACAATGCATCGCCGCGCAGGTGGCGGCGGTGGGTGCGGCGATCGATTTCGCTTTGGCCTTTAGGCGTTGTAAATCATTAAAGGAGCCATCTTGCTGATCTTTTGCCCCGTCTGCTTCGTTGCGCAAAGGGTTTCATCGTCGAACGATGCGCCCCTTTGCGCGCCTTGCAGACGGGGCAAAATCCTTCGCAATCCGCCACCTTTAATGATTTA
>PEUI01000013.1 GCA_002785585.1 Lysobacterales bacterium CG02_land_8_20_14_3_00_62_12 | reverse complement strand
TTGTGCCTGAGCGTATACTCCCGCGGGTTCAGCCGACACCAACCCAAGGAGATGACGGATGAAGCAACGTCTTGCCATCCTCTGTGCCACCTTAATTGCCGCCACCGCCACCGCCAGCACCGCCCCGGCGCAATGGGGCGCCCGCGTGGTGGACGCCCATCCCGGCACGCCACACAGCGGCGACGCGGTTCGTAGCGTGACCAGCGATCCGACCGGCGACACCTTCGGGATGAGAACGCCACAGCACGACATCACCTCGTTTTCGGCCGCCGTGCAGGGCGCCGACCTGGCTGGCGCTGGTGAGTGTTGATCGATCCGATATTTTCAACTTGGCGGGGGATGGGATGCGTCAGCGATTGCCCAATTATCTTTTTCTGCTGTGCCTGTGCCCCGCCTTCGGTGCCAGTGCGCTGGACGCAACGGACCGGCGTTATATGGAACGTTTGTCCAAAGGCGGCGCGGAAACTTTGCGTGAGGTTGCCGAGAGTTTGTTTCTTGCTGGAAGCACCGACACTGAAGTTTTGGACGTGGCGGCCGAGGTGCTGCTGCAGAAGTATCCACGAGCGGCGCTTGATCGTAACGCCGCAGATGCGATGGCGTGGTTGTGCCGTGTGCTCGGTGGATCGGGCAATGGCCGTTACCAGGCAGCCGTCGACGAGGTGGCAAAAAATGGCGGCGACCGAAGGCTGCGCGGCCACTGCGCAAAAGCTGCCAAGACATTGCCGAAAAACGCGGCCGAGCGCTATCACGCCGGTACCGTTGATCTGGAGAAACTGCGCCATCCGCCCGCTCCCGAAGTCACTGACATCCAGCGAGTCGCGGCAACGGCAACCGGCGAGAACCCCGAATTGGCGACAGCGAGCGCTACTGGAAAGATCGTCGATTTCAGTTTGATTCGTGAAGGCATGAGCTCGGCAGAAGTAATCGACATCCTCGGTCCGCCGACCGGACAAACGCAACGCATGACCGGCAAACAATTTCAGCCTTTCAACTTCGGCGCTCGTGATTTGCAGCGAATGACCTTTGCATACCAGGGCAGTGGCCGCATCGAGTTCTCGCTCAGGTCGGCCTACCAAGGCGTGTTCCGTGTCATTGCGATCAACGTTGATGCGAGCGAATCTGGATATCCCTAACTGATGCCGCAGCAGTTCTCGATCAGCGACTGGCAGGCGTTCGCCCCTGGAATCCACGACCGCGCTGGCTGGGAGGCGTGGGCGCGGGCGCCGTCGCTGTTGCGCGGCGAAGATACGCCAACGTTGCGCGAAATGCCGCCACTGCAACGCCGTCGCGTGGATCGTCTCGGTCGCATGGCGTTGCAGGTTGCCTACTGGTGCCAGGGCGATACTGCCGCAGATGTGCCGCAAGTTTTCGCCAGCCGTCATGGAGATGCCGCCCGTACCCTCGAAATGTTGCTGGCACTGGCGCGCGAAGAGCCGTTTTCCCCAACCCAGTTTGGTTTGTCCACGCACAACGCCATCGCCGCTCAATATGGCATCGCGCGCAAGCTGGTCAGCAATTCGCTCACCGTTGCGGCGGGCGCGGCGACTGCCGAAGCGGCTTTTGTCGAGGCGCTCGGCCTGCTGGCGGAAGGCGCTGCAGAAGTGCTGGTGGTGGTCTACGACGGCCGCCTGCCTACGGTCTACCAGGCATATGCCGATGAGCCCGATAGCGACTATGCCTGGGCCTGTCGGGTGGCGCCGGTAGGCGACGAACAACGCGGTTATTCACTCACGGTGGCGCCCGCTGGATCATCAACGCCGACTCGGCGCCAACTGCCGCACGGCCTTGAGGTATTGCAATTTCTGATTGCCGGTAGCGGCACGCTGGCGTTGCAAGAGGCCGCCTGCTGTTGGTGCTGGCGCCGCCATGATTGAGCGCATTGACTACGGCTGGCGGATCGTTGCCACCGGACTGAGTTTTTTCATGTTTGGCCTGGGCGGCTTGTTGCTTTGGTTGCTGGTGTTCCCGTTGTTGGCCGTTTTGGTGCGCAAGCGTGACCGGCAGGGACGCTGGGCACGCAGCATCATTCAAACCAGCTTTGCCGGTTTCATCGGGTTCATGCGCTGGCTTGGGGTATTGACCTACGACATCAGCGGTGCCGAACGTTTGCATCGCTCTGGCCTGTTGGTATTGGCCAATCATCCGACGCTGATCGACGTGGTGTTTTTGGTTTCGTTGATTCCGGAAGCCGACTGTGTCGTCAAATCCCGATTGTTGCGCAACCCATTCACCCGTGGCGCCGTGCTGGCCTCTGGCTATATTTGCAATGATGGTGGCGCTGATCTGATTGCAGCGGGGATCGTTTCGGTGCAGTCCGGCAAGAACTTGATTGTCTTTCCGGAAGGTTCCAGAACGCCGTCCAGTGGGCGGCGGCCACTGCAAAGAGGGGCTGCCAATATCGCGGTCCGTGGCGGCTTGGACATCACCCCAGTAACCATACGGTGTACGCCGTCGACTCTCGGCAAAGGGCAGAAGTGGTATCTTGTGCCGCCGCGCCGTTTTCACATGTCGATTCATGTTGGGGAGGATCTCGCGGTAGCCCCGTTCCTTGCTGGTACCAATGCAGCATTGGCGGCGCGCAAATTGACGCATTATCTGACCGATTTTTTCGACCGGGAGCGGGCGAATGCAAACGCTTGAAGCCGAAATCAAGGAGCTGATCATCAGCACGATGGCGTTGGAAGATACGACGCCCGATGACATCGACTCGGCGGCACCGTTGTTTAACGAAGGCCTTGGGCTGGACTCGATCGATGCTCTGGAACTGGGCTTGGCGCTGCACAAGCGCTACGGGCTGACCTTGTCGGCCGATTCGGAAGCCACCCGGCGCCATTTTTCCAGTGTGCAGGCGTTGTGCGCGTTCGTCGCCGCCAATCGCCATCAACCGCAGTCGTCTTTGCCAGTTGGTCAACTCGCGTGATGAAAATGGACAAGGAACAGTTGTTTCAGCGCATCACGTCGATCCTGCACGAGACCTTCGATATTGATCCGTCCCGCATCCACCTCGATGCCAAACTGGGTGAAGATCTCGACATCGACAGCATCGACGCCGTGGACCTGATCGTTCAGCTCAAGCCATTGATCGGCAGTAGTTTGCGGCCGGAAGCATTCAAGTCCGTACGCACCGTTGCCGACGTGGTTGAAGTGGTGTACGCGATGATGGCAGCTGGCGTCGAAACGGCGACGAGCGCCTGACTTTCGTGCTGCTGCTGATGTCCCCCATCGGTCTCCATTGGGCGCTGACGCTGCGGTCGGCAGCGTGCGCGCGATACCGGAACAAAGCTGCCGGTGTCCGACCAGACCATGGCTGAGCGGCCCCTACTCGCCAGTTTGCTGACCCAGGTCGATGGCGATGAGGATCGCGTCGTGGCGTACGCAGATAGCGGGCCGGTGACGCTGCCCAGTTTTCGTCATCAAGTGCAATGCTGGCAAGCAGCGCTGGTCGCCACGCCGGGCAGTCGGGTGGCGCTGTACCACGAAGACAGCCTGACCTTTGCCGCAGCCCTGTTCGGCGCCTGGCACGCCGGCAAGCAGGTGCTGCTGCCTGCGGATGCCTTGCCGAACTCGCTGGAACGTGCGGCAGGGCAGGTAGATTGCTTTATTGGCGACCTGCCGGGGGCAGTGCCGATCAACTTTCAGGCAGCACCCGCAGCGCTCCGGCGATTGTCGGCACTTGATCCAAAACTGACATCGTTGGTCTTGTTTACTTCGGGATCCAGTGGCGAGCCGGTGGCGATAAGCAAAGCCTTGCCGCAACTGCAATCCGAGCTTTCGGCGCTGGAGCTGTGCTTTGGTGAGCGCCTGTCGGAGACGGTGATTTTTGGCAGCGTCTCGCATCAGCATCTGTACGGTTTGCTGTTTCGTATCTTGTGGCCGCTGGCTTATCGCCGACCTTTTTATGCCCGGCGGCTGTGCACGCCCGAGCAGATCGCGGCGCTGCCCGGAACCGCGCCCGCGGTGCTGGTCGCCAGCCCGGCACAACTCAAGCGCTTGCCGAAATCCTTGGATTGGCAAGCGGTCCGCAGCCGAATGCGCGTGGTGTTTTCTTCCGGCGGGCCGTTGCCGGCCGCCGCCAATGACGCGGTCGAGCAACTTTGGCGGTGCCCGCCGATTGAAATTTTCGGGAGCACCGAAACCGGTGGCATCGCGTCGCGGCAAGGGGCCGACAATCCCTGGTCGGCGCTACCCGGCGTGCAATGGCGGATCGTCGACGAACTGTTGGCGGTTCGGTCAGCGCATTTGCCGAATGCTGAGTGGCAGAGCACGACGGATCGCGCCGAAGCGGTCGGCGCTGGCTTCCAGCTACGCGGCCGCAGCGATCGCATCGCCAAGATCGAGGAGACCCGCGTTTCACTTTCGGCGATCGAACAAGCATTGCTAGCGTCGGGCTTGGTCGAAGCGGCGAAGGTCACGGTGCTCAATGAACAACGGGCAATGATCGCGGCGGTGGCGGTGCCAACGGCAGCCGGCTTGGCGGCGCTATCGGCGATCGGCAAGCGGCTTTTTTGCCAACGCTTGCGCGCCACACTGGCGGATCGGATTGACCCAATCGCCCTGCCAAGGCGCTGGCGTTTTGTCGACACTTTGCCGATCGATGCACAGGCCAAAACCACCGAGGCGATGCTGGCGGCGTTGTTCAAGCCACGGCTGCCAGCGATCCATTGGCTGGTTCGGGACGCTGACAGCGCGGCGCTGGAGTTCAGCGTCTGTGCCGAATTGGCGTGCTTCGACGGCCACTTTCCGGCGTTGCCGGTATTGCCGGGTGTGGCATTGATCGACTGGACGATTCACTGGGGCGGCGAGGTGTTTGCGCTACCGGGTCACTTTGTCCGGATCGAGGCGCTCAAATTTCAGCGACTGGTGCGACCCGGTGCCCAACTGCATTTGCAGATGAGCTGGAAGGCTGCCACGGCCACGCTCGGTTTTTGCTACACGTCGACTTTGGGTACCCACGCCAGTGGCCGCCTGTGGTTCGCGGCTGCTGCGCAATGAACGCGCCGCCGCAGTCAGTGGTGCCTGGGGCATTTTCGGTGGTGGTGGTGATCCCGGTGTTCAATCATGGGCAGGCGATTGGCAGGATGGTCGCTGGTGTGCGCGCGCAACAGCTGCCGGGTTTGTTGGTGGATGACGGTTCCGAACCCGGTTGCGCGGCGATCCTCGCGAATCTTGCCGCCGCTGAAGACGGTCAGGTGAGATTGATCCGGCTACCCAGCAACCAAGGCAAGGGCGCCGCTGTGATCGCCGGTTTGCGCGAAGCCGGTCGACTGGGTTACACCCATGCCGTGCAGATCGACGCCGATGGTCAACACCAAGTCAACGACATTGCCGGTTTTGTTGCCGAGGCGCGCGCATTTCCGGACGCGGTCATCATTGGCACACCGGCGTTCGACCGTTCCGTTCCCCGGGGCCGACTGGTTGGACGCTACCTGACCCATCTCTGGGTTTGGATCAACACCTTGTCGTTTGCCATCGGTGATTCAATGTGCGGCTTCCGGGTCTATCCACTACCGCCGATCCTGGCGCTGCTGGACACTGTGCAGATTGGCCGACGGATGGATTTCGATATCGAAATCCTGGTCCGTTTGCATTGGCGCGGCTTGAAAATTCGTAATCGTCGCACCCCGGTAATCTACCCACCGGATGGCGTTTCGCACTTCAGTTTTTGGCGCGACAACTTGAGCATTTCGCGCCTGCACACCAAGTTGTTCTTCGGCATGTTGTGGCGCCTGCCGTTGCTGCTGTGGCGTAAGCTGCGCGCATGAGTCAGCACTGGGCCAATATTGGTGAAAGCACTTTCGTGGTCGGCATTCGGTTGCTCCAAGGTGTGCACCACTACCTCGGCCGCCTGCCGTTTCGCCTCTGCCTGCTGCCGGTGGTGCTCTATTACTGGCTGACACGGCCGTTGGCGCGGCGGGCGTCGGCCCAGTATTTGCAGCGTCTGCACGCCAGCCAGCAGTGTTTTGACAGCGTGCCGGGGATTGGCCACAGTTTTCGCCACCTGCTGCGCTTCGCCGAAACCGTGCTCGACAAGGTGCTGGCCATGGGCGGTGACTACCGTGCCGACCAACTACCATTTCAGGGTCACGAAACGATGTTTGCCGAAAGCCGCGCTGGCCGGGGAGCGGTCTTGGTGACCGCGCACATGGGCTGTCTGGAATTGCTCCAAGTCGCTGCCGATCATCGTGCTGGTTTGCGTATCACCATGCTCGTGCACACCGCGCACGCCGAACAGTTCAATCGGCTGCGACGCCGGGTCAATCCGCAGGCGACGGTGCATTTTATGCAGGTGGCGGATTTTTCCCCGGTTACCGCGGTACTGCTGGCGGAGCGGGTTGCCGCTGGTGAGTTGATCGCGATCGCTGGCGACCGGGTGCCGGTGCATGGTGATCGGGTGGTCTGGGTGCCGTTTCTGGGACACCCGGCACCACTGCCGATCGGACCCTATTTGCTGGCCTCGTTGCTGGGTTGCCCGGCTTATTGCATCAGTTGCCTGCACCAAAGCAACGGCGGTGGCGGCGACTATCAAGTGGACATTCACAAGCTGGCTGATCGCGTCATCTTGCCGCGCGCATCGCGCGAGTTGGCGCTGGCTGCTTACGCCAGCGAGTTTGCCCGCTGGATGGAAACCCAGCTGCACCGTTCGCCCTACGACTGGTTCAATTTTTTTCCATTTTGGGACCAAACCACCCATGCCACCGATTCGAACTGATTTACTGCCCATCACCGTTGGCGCTGGTCGCTTGCGCATCGAAGACGTGGTCATGCTGGCGCGCCGCGAACGCCGCGTAGAACTGAACAGCGACCCGGCGTTTCGCGCCCGCATTGGCCGTGGTGCGGCCTTCGTCGATCGACTGATCGCCGAAGATGGCGTGGTCTATGGCGTCAGCACCGGCTATGGCGACTCCTGCACGGTGACGATTCCACCGCAGTTGGTGACCGAGTTGCCGCACCATTTGTATACCTACCACGGTTGCGGTCTGGGTCGATTTCTGGATGCCGACGAGGCGCGCGCGGTGTTGGTGGCGCGCCTGGTGTCGCTGGCGCAAGGCGTGTCCGGCGTCAGCATCGGCCTGCTCGAGCAGATCGAAGCATTGCTGCGATATGACATTCTGCCGCGCATTCCGGCCGAGGGATCGGTGGGTGCCAGCGGTGATCTCACGCCGCTGTCGTATTTGGCGGCGGTGTTGTGTGGCGAGCGCGAGGTCATGCTGGCGGGCGAGGTATTGCCAGCCGCGGTGGCGTTGGCGCGCCATGGTCGCGCGCCGTTGCAGCTGCGTCCCAAAGAAGGCCTGGCGATCATGAATGGCACGGCAGTAATGACCGCGTTGGCCTGTCTGGCCTGGCGGCGTGCCGATTACTTGTCGCGGCTGTGTACCCGGGTGACCGCTTTCAATGTGCTGGCCAGTGCCGGCAATGCCCACCATTTCGACGCGCCGTTGTTCGCCGTAAAACCGCATGTCGGTTTGCAGCGCGTTGCGTCGCGGCTACGTAGCGATCTGAACTCGGATCGACCGAGTCGCAACGACCAGCGCCTGCAGGATCGCTATTCGTTGCGCTGCGCACCGCATGTGATCGGGGTCTTGGAAGACGCCTTGCCGTTTTTCCGTGACACCATCGAAAACGAGCTCAATAGCGCCAACGACAATCCGATTATTGAGCCGGATTTGGAACTGGTGTTGCATGGCGGGCACTTCTACGGTGGCCACATTGCGTTTGCCATGGACGCGATGAAGAACCTGGTTGCCAACCTCGCCGATCTGATGGATCGGCAGATGGCGCTATTGGTGGACGCCCGCTACAACCACGGCTTGGCGGCCAACCTGTCGGCTGCAACCGGCCCCCGCGCCGCCATCAATCATGGTCTGAAAGCGTTACAGATCAGCGTGTCGGCTTGGACCGCAGAAGCGCTCAAATTGACGATGCCGGCGTCGGTGTTTTCGCGTTCCACCGAATGCCACAACCAGGACAAAGTCAGCATGGGCACGATTGCAGCGCGTGATTGCCTGCGCGTGCTGGAACTCACCGAACAGGTGGTCGCGGCGCTGCTGATTACCGCGCGCCAGGGGATCACGCTGCGTCAGCGCTTGCAGCCGGATCTGGTGCTGGGCGCGGCGCTTTCAGAGATGCACGCCAACCTGGCGACGCGGCTGCCGTTGATTGTCGAAGACCGCGCGCTGGACCATGAGTTGCTTGGCTTGATCGCCGCCATCCGCAGCGAATCTTGGGGATTGTATGACGCTTGATTTGAGCCATGAAATCGAGCTGACGCCAGCGTTTCACGATCTGGATCCAATGGTTGTGGTCTGGCATGGGCACTATTTCAAATACTTTGAGCTGGCGCGTTGCGCCTTGCTGCAACGATTCGACTACGATTTTCCGCAGATGCACGCATCTGGCTACCACTGGCCGATTGTTGATTTGCGAGCAAAGTATCTGCGTTCCGCCCACTACCAACAGAAGTTGAAAGTCCGCGCCCGCATCACCGAATGGGAGCACCGCTTGCGTATCGATTACCAGATTCGTGATGCCGAAACCGCTTTGTTGTTGACCCGCGCGCATACCATCCAGGTAGCGGTCAGCGTGGCGACCGGCGAAATGTGCTACGCCTCGCCAGCGGTTTTGTTGGCGCGCCTGGGCTTGCCGACGTCATGAGCCGCGCCCAGCGACTGATCCGAGCGGCGATGCAGACCGCCCTGCTGTCGATCAGCTTGGTCGCGTCGGCGGTCGCCCCGACAACCGACATTCGTGGTCGGCTTGCCGATACCCCGGTCTTGCGCGGATCTTTTGAGCAAGAAAAGCAACTGAAAGGATTTCGCCATTCACTTCAATCGAGCGGTGATTTTCTGCTCGCGCGGGATCGTGGCGTGGTCTGGAATACGCGTAAACCATTTGCCTCCAGCATCGTCATTACCAAGCAACACCTGCTGACCACGACCGGCGCCGATGGCGCGCAAAAACGGGTGGCGGCGGCCGGGTCGCCTGGCGTTGGCACCGCACCCACGCTGATGCTGGCCTTGCTGACTGGGGACACGGTTACCCTGGCCGAACAATTTGAGATCAAACCATCCGAGCTGGCAGATGGCCGCTGGCAGCTTGAGCTGTTGCCGCGAACCGGAGCATTGAAAAAAGCCTTCCGGCGGATTGCGTTGCAGGGAGATCGCAACGTCGAAACCATTCGAATCGAAGAGCGCAGCGGCGACCACACCGAAATTCGCTTCCTGGATCTGCGTGACACGCCGGCCGAGCTGGACATTGCCGAGGCACAGCAGTTTGAGTGAGTCCGCCGCCGCTGCCGCTGAATTGCGCCGCCGCTGGCGCTGGGCGGCTTGGGTTTGGCTGGCGTTGGTGCTCGCCTTGGCCGCGCATCAACTGCAGTTTTGGTCGGCGCCGAAACTCGATAGCGATTTACTCACCCTGCTGCCGCGCGAGCAAGCCGATCCGGTGTTGGCGGCGGCAACCGAGCGCATCAGCGATGCCGCGACGCGGTCGATTGTGGTCGTATTGAGTGGCCCGAGCTGGGCAACAACACTGAGCGCCGCGCACGCCTTCGTCGCTGCGCTGCAAACCGAGTCGGCGGGTTTGCTACCGGTTGGCGCCGCCGAGCACGGCGCGGCGACGTTGGCGTTTTATCGACCGTATCGTGATCGTCTGCTGACGCCGTCGCAACGCGCGTCGCTACGACAACCCGATCCGGCGGCGTTGGCTGACCGGGCGCTGGCCAATCTTTATGGTCCCGGCGTCACCGGCGGTGCAACGGCATGGCAAGCGGATCCGTTGGCGCTATGGCCGGACTGGTGGCAACAACGAATTGGGTCAGGGATCAGCGAGCGCGACGGTATGGCGAGCATTGCGGCGGCGGGTAGCGACTGGATCATCCTGTCGTATGAGTCGCCAGCCGCTGCTTTCAAGTTCAATGGCAAGGCACCGATTCAGCGCGCCCTCGACCGCGCCAGTGCGCAGGCGCGAGCGCTGGTGCCGACCGTGAAGATCTTGCGTGCCGGCGTGCCGTTGCATGCAGAGGCGGCCGCAGCGCGCGCCAATTGGGAGATGAACACCATTGGCCTGGGTTCGTTTCTGGCGGTGATTCTGCTGATGTGGCTGGCGTTTCGCGGTCTTCGACCATTGGCGCTGGTGGCGCTGTCTTTGGCCATCGGTTGGGCCGCCGGCGTGAGTGTCACAGCACTGGTATTCGGCAAAGTGCACCTGCTTACGTTGGTGTTTGGTGCCAGTCTGGTTGGTGTCGCCGAGGACTATGGCATCCACTATTTCGCCAGCCGTCAGCGGCATCGCGATCTTGGTTCGCATGGTTTGATGTACTACCTGTTGCCGGGTTTGACGCTGGCCTTTGTCACCAGTGCCTTGGCGTACCTGGCATTGGCGGCGGCACCGTTTCCGGGCTTGCGCCAAATGGCGGTATTTTCGACAGCGGGTTTGATGGCCGCCTTTGCCACTGTGGCCTGCTGGTTTCCCTGGCTGGATCAGCGGCCGCGACCGATTAGCCGCTTCGGCAATGCCATTGCCGCTTCGTTGCAGGCTTGGCCACGCTTGCCGAACCGGCAACGGTTTACTTGGCTGCTTGCCGTTGCGCTGCTGGTGTTTACGCTCCTTGGCCTGCAACGAATCCAGATTCACGACGATCTGCGCAGTTTGCAAAAGTCACCGGTGGCACTGGTGCGACAGCAACAGCAGATCGATCAATTGCTCGGCTTGCCCAGTCCGGCACAGTTTTACCTGGTGCGAGGCGCTTCGGTGGAACAAGTGCTCCAGCGCGAAGAGGCGCTCACCGCGAAGCTCGACCAACTGGTCAGCCAGCAGCAATTGAAGGGCTATCGCGCGACTTCCGATTGGGTGCCATCGTTGGCCCGGCAACACGCCGATGCCGGGTTGACCGCGGCCGCCGAATCGAGCGTGTTGACCAAGGTCTCCGGCGTGGTCGGTGAGACGATCACCCGACCGGCGTTCGCGGCGACCGATCTAACCCTGGAGGATTGGTTGCGGCAACCGCTATCGGCGCCGTTTCGGTCGCGCTGGCTTGGCGCGGTGGGCACCGACTGGGCAAGTGTCGTGATGCTCAATGGCGTCGGTCCGGGCGCCGATCTTGGCCTATTGAGCGCCCAGGCAAAGACCATTCCAGGCGTGCGCTGGATCGATCGCACCAGCGATATTTCCCGATTGCTTGGTCACTATCGCGCGATGATGGCGTGGCTGTTGGTGGCCGGGTTTGCGGGCGTCGTGCTGGTATTGGCGCTGCGCTATCGACGCCTGGCCTGGCGTGCGCTGCTGCCGACCGCAGTGGCCGGTGTGGTCACGGTTGCGGCTTTGGCGTGGTTGGGCGAACCGTTCGATTTATTCAGCGTATTGGCGCTGTTGATGCTGCTCGGCATGGGCATCGATTACGGCATCTTTTTGCTGGAACACGACGGTGATGGTGCCAGTTGGCTGGCGGTCTGTTTGGGCGCCGCCAGCACGCTGTTGGCTTTTGGCTTGCTGGCGCTGTCGGCGACACCGGCGTTGCGAACTTTTGGTTTGACCCTGCTGTTCGGCATCGGCCTGGTTTGGCTCTTGTCACCTTTATTCCGACCGCCGCCAGCGCTTTCAAATGCGGCGATCCGATCCACCCCGCTCCCATCGCAAACGAACCATGAGAACTAGCCATGCGCAAGGAACAAACTGAAATATTGATTATCGGCGCGGGCCCGGCGGGATCGGTTGCCGCAGGCATGTTGCGGCAACAGGGTCGGCAGGTTCTGCTGCTCGAACGCGAGCAGTTTCCACGTTTTTCGATTGGCGAAAGCCTGCTGCCGCAGAGCATGGAATACCTCGAAGCCGCCGGTATGCTGCGCGATGTCGTGGAAGCGGGTTTTCAGTTCAAGAATGGCGCCGCGTTCGCTTGTGGTGACCAACACGCCGAATTTGATTTCCGTGAGAAATTCTCCCCAGGCTGGGGTACCACCTACCAAGTGCAACGGGCGACATTCGACAAAATATTGGCCGACGCCGCCGAGCGCGCCGGTGCCGAAATACGCTATCGCCATGAAGTCATTGCCGTGGATGTCACCGGCGCCACGGCAAAAGTGGTGGCCCGCGATGTCGGCGGCGTGGAATACCAAGTCGAAGCCCAGTTTCTGCTGGATGCCAGCGGCTTCGGTCGTATTTTGCCGCGACTGCTCAAGCTGGAAACCCCGTCCAACTTTCCGGTTCGCGGCGCTATTTTTACCCATCTGCAGGATGGTCTTGCGCCCGGCGCCAGCTTTGACCGCAACAAGATTCTGATCACCGTGCATCCAGAACATCGCGATGTTTGGTTTTGGACGATTCCCTTTTCCAATGGCCGTTGCTCGCTGGGAGTGGTTGCCGGCACCGAGTACTTGGCGCAGTACGCTGGTAGCGATCTTGATCGCCTGCGCGCGATTGTTGGCGAAGTCGCCGGCTTGTCGGCGTTACTGGCCAACGCCCGCTGGGATACGCCGGCGCGACAGATTGTCGGCTATTCGGCCAACGTCGAGGCGTTGTGGGGAAACCACTATGCATTGCTGGGCAACGCCGGCGAGTTCCTCGACCCGGTGTTTTCGTCGGGGGTGACCATCGCCTTCAAGTCAGCCAGTTTGGCCAGCGCCTGTTTGCGCCGCCAGTTCGCTGGCGCGCAGGTGGATTGGCAGGCCGACTATGACCAACCCTTGCGCAAAGGGGTGGACACCTTTCGCGCGTTTGTCGATGCCTGGTATAGCGGCAGCTTCCAGAAAATCATTTTTTTTGCGCACGCTTCGACGACGGTTCGCGGCATGCTCAGCTCGATTCTTGCAGGCTATGCCTGGGATCAGAACAATCCCTACGTCGCCGAGCCGCAGCGGCGTTTGGCGGTGCTGGAGGAATTGTGTTCGGGTTGATCGCCGCCGCTGCCCAGCCGCATTTGGGCGATACCAGCGGCGACCAAGAACCGGCCGCTACTGGCGCTGCTACGACCCCGCTGGCGGCTTCGGTTACGCTCGCCGTGCTGGCCACCAGTGCCGTCGTCGAGACGGCGCCTGGCGAATCGCCGCTACCCCTTTCCGGCTTGATCGACAGCGCCGCGACCCGCCATCACCAGGACCCACTATGAGCCGACCAGCCGCGACTTACGTTGAAGAAACCCGCTTTGGTTTTTGGTTTCTGCGCAGTCGCACCTGGCGGCAGCAGGTGCTGCGGGTAGCGATCAACGATCTGAAATCCTTGATCGACGATCCGCTCCCGCAAGCACCGGTTTTGCTGGATGTCGGCTGCGGTCAGGGCAAGTCGCTGGCGCTGCTCGACGCGGCGTTTCGACCGGCGCGGTGGATTGGCCTCGACGCCGACGCGTTCAGCCTGGAACTTGCGCGGGCTGAGGCCGTGCAGCAAGGGCAAAACGTGCAATTGATCTGCGGCGACTGTGCCGCGATCGATCTTGCCGATGGCAGTGTCGATCTGTTGTTCTGCCACCAGACCTTTCACCATTTGGTCGAACAGGAGCGAGCGCTCGCTGAGTTTTGGCGCGTGCTCAAGCCCGGCGGCCTGCTGCTGTTCGCCGAATCGACGCGGTTCTTCATCGATACCTGGGTGATCCGCTGGCTATTTCGCCATCCGATGCAGGTCCAAAAGAGCGCCGAGGCCTATTTGTCGATGCTGCGCGGTCAGGGCTTCGTTTTTTCCGAACGCAACGTCTCCTACCCTTACCTGTGGTGGAGCCGTTCCAGCGATTTTGGTTTGCTTGAGCGTTGGGGTATGCGCCAGCCCAAAGCCTTTGGCCAGAGAAATGAAACGCTGGTCAACGTCGCGGCGCGCAAACCGCTGGTGGCGGCGCGGTGATGCGGCGTGTGGGCGTGCTCGCTGTCAGCTGCTTGCTCACTGCCTGTGCTGTGCGGACGACGTTGCCATCGGCCACGCCAGCGCTGCTGCAATTGTCACCCGCCAGCCTTGGTCGCGGCCTGGCACTACAGCAGCAACTGAGATTTTCCGGCAAGGGCGAAACCCAATCGGCGGATGCCTTGTTGGAAGTCGATGCCGAAGCAGTCCGCTTGGCGATCCAAATGGCCGGACAGTCGGTGCTGCGTCTGCGCTGGGACGGCAAGCACCTGCAACAGTGGCGTGCCGACTGGCTGTCCGCCGCCGTGCAGGGTGAGCGCGTACTCGGCGATCTGCAATTGGCTTGGTGGCCGTTGTCGGCGATCAACGCGGCGCTGCCGCCGGGCTGGCGTTTGCAGCCAACGGCAACCGGCAGACAGCTTCGCTATGGTGACGAAATCGTGACCGACATTCGCTTTCCGACCGCCGGGCAGATCGACATCGAACAACACCGCGAAGGCTTTACCTTGACCATCATTTCGCTGCCGATCACCGACGCGGGATCCTGATGGCCGCCGCCAACAGCGTATTTTTGAACGCACTCGGGATCGTCTGCGCCTTGGGCACCGGTCGGCGGGCGGTTGCCGAAGCGGTGTTTGCCGAGGATCGACCCCACGGCGTGTTGCTATCCGATCAATTTACTCCCGGCCGCAGGCTGGCACTCGGCGCGGTGACCGATGTTCTGGCATCGGTGAGCGATTTGCCGGATACGCTGCGCGGTCGCAACAACGCGCTGCTACGTACCTGTCTGGCGCAAATTCGACCGCTGATCGACGCTGCCATCGATCAGCACGGGGCGCATCGGGTGGCCATTATTGTTGGCACCAGCACCTCCGGTTTGGCGGCCAGTGAGCACGCCCATCGACACCTGCAGCAGCATGGCCAGTGGCCGCCGGGTTACCACTACGCGCAGCAAGAAATGGGCGCTCCGGCGCAGTTTCTGGCACACGAATTGGGTACTTGCGGGCCAGCGCATGTGATCTCTACCGCTTGCTCATCCAGTGCCAAAGCCCTCGCTGCCGGTGCCCGCCTACTGCGTGCGGGGCTGGCCGATGTGGTGCTGGCTGGCGGTGCCGATTCCCTGTGCGCGGTCACCATCGCTGGCTTTAGCGCCTTGGAGTCGGTCTCGGCGACGCGCTGCGAACCATTTTCCGCCAATCGTTGCGGCATCAACCTTGGCGAGGGTGCGGCGCTGTTTCTGATGAGTCGTGAAGCTGGTCCGGTCAGGCTTGCGGGTTGCGGCGAGAGTTCGGATGCTTACCACATGTCGGCACCCGACCCGAGCGGCCACGGTGCGCGGAGCGCCATTTTGCAGGCGCTGGCGCGCGCGCAGGTCGCGGCCAAGGCGATCGACTACATCAACCTTCACGGCACCGCGACCCAGCACAATGATGCGATGGAGGCCCAGGTCGTTGCCGACTTGTTCGGTTTGCAAACCGCTTCCAGTTCGACCAAGCCGTTGACCGGTCACACCCTCGGTGCCGCCGGTGCGATTGAAGCCGCGATCTGCTGGATGACTTTGGTGGACAATCCACGCTGGCGGCTGCCGCCGCATTGGTGGGATGGTGCCGTCGATCCGGCCTTGCCGACCCTCCGTCTGGCGCGCCCGGGCGAAGCCTTTGCCAAGCTGCCAGGCCTGTTGTTGAGCCAGAGTTTTGCCTTCGGCGGCAGTAATGCGGTGTTGATCGTGGGACCGGGTTGAACAGGAGTTGCCCTAAAGTGGACTTGCGCGGAATAACCATTGATGACGTGGTGCCACATCGCGGCGCGATGCGCTTGGTCGACCGCCTGTTGGCCTGTGATGCCAACCACGTGGTAGTTGCGGCGGAGATCCGCATTGACCATCCGTTTGCCAGTGACACTGGCGTACCCGGGTGGCTGGGCATCGAGTACATGGCGCAGGCGATCGCGGCCTGGTCTGGCTGCCGGGCGCGACGCCGAAAGGTGCCGGTGCAGATGGGATTCTTGCTGGGCAGTCGTCGCTACCAGTGCGCGCGGTCGCAGTTTGCGTTCGGTACGCAACTCCGCATCGAGGCGCACTGCGAGCTTTTCGACAACGATGGCATGGGCATGTTTTCCTGCCGAATCCTGATCGGTGATGAAGCCATTGCGCAGGCCAATTTGGCGGTGTTTGAGCCGCAAGATCCGACCTTTTTGGAGAGCCAGACGCGATGACCACCACCGCCACCATTCTGGTCACCGGTGCCAGCCGCGGTATCGGTCGCGCGATTGCGCTGCGTTTGGCGCGTGATGGTTTCGATATCGTCGTCCACTGCCGCAATCGCATCGATGACGCCGCCAACACGGCGGCTGCGATCAGCGAGATCGGCCGGGTCGCCCGGGTCTTGCGTTTTGATTTGACGGATCGCGATGACTGCGCGCGCATTTTGCTCGCCGATGTCGAAGCCAACGGTGCCTATTACGGTGTGGTTTGCAATGCCGGTATTGCCAAAGACAACGCTTTCCCGGCGCTCAGCGGCGAGGAATGGGATAGCGTGATCCGCACCAACCTCGACGGTTTTTACAACCTCCTGCATCCGCTGATCATGCCGATGGTGCGCCGACGCAAGCCGGGGCGCATTGTCACCATTGCCTCCGTTTCCGGCTTGGTCGGTAATCGCGGGCAGACCAATTACAGTGCCGCCAAGGCCGGTATTATCGGTGCCACCAAGGCGCTGGCACTGGAACTGGCCAAGCGCGAAATCACCGTTAACTGCATCGCACCGGGGTTGATTGCCACCGACATGATAGGCGACGAAATCATCGAAGAAGCGCTAAAAATGATCCCGCTGCGCCGCGTCGGTCAACCCGAGGAAGTGGCGGCGCTGTGTAGTTTCTTGATGTCGGCTGATGCCGGCTACATCACCCGACAGGTTATTTCGGTAAATGGGGGGATGATCTGATGGTGCGTGTCGTGGTCACCGGCGCGGGTGCCATCAGCCCATTGGGCCACGATTGGCCGACCGTGCTGGCAACGCTCAAAAGCGGCCGCAATTGCGTGCGCAGCTACGACGACTGGTCCATTTACAAGGGCCTCAACAGTCACCTTGCGGTGCCCGCCGCCGACTTTGAACTTCCCGAGCACTATCACCGCAAGAGCACCCGCAGCATGGGGCGGGTGGCATTGATGGCGACGCGCGCCAGCGAGTTGGCGCTGATCGATGCCGGATTGCTCGGCGATCCGCTGTTGCATGGCGGTCGCGTCGGAATTGCCTATGGCTCGTCGGCGGGCACGCCGGCGTCGATGAGCGATTTCGGTCGGATGGTGCTGGAGAAGAACACCCAGACCATCAACGCCAATACCTACATCAAGATGATGAGCCATACCGCAGCGGTCAATATCGGCGTGTTCTTTGGCATCACCGGTCGCGTCATCACCACCTCGAGTGCCTGCACTTCCGGCAGCCAGGGCATCGGTAGTGCCTACGAGACCATCAAGGCGGGCTATCAGGATGTGATGCTGGCCGGTGGTGCAGACGAACTGGATGTCACCGGTGTCGCGGTGTTCGACACGCTGTTTGCCACCAGCACCCGCAACGACACGCCGACGTTGACGCCACGGCCGTTTGATCGACAGCGCGACGGTCTGGTCGTCGGCGAAGGCGCCGGCACCCTGGTGCTGGAGAATTATGCGCATGCGCGCGCACGCGGCGCCAAGATTCACGCTGAAATTGTCGGCTACGGCAGCAACAGCGATGGCCAGCATGTCACCAGGCCCAACGCCGACACCATGGCGATCGCCATGCGCCTGGCGTTGCTCGACGCGGGCATACCGGCCACCGCCGTCAGCTACGTCAATGCCCACGGCACCGCCACTGAACATGGCGATATCGCCGAAACCTTGGCCACCCAGCGGGTGTTTGGTGAGCGTATGCCGATCAGTTCGTTGAAGAGCTATGCTGGCCATACGCTCGGTGCCTGCGGTGTGCTGGAAGCCTGGATCAGTTATGAAATGATGCGCAATGACTGGTTTGCGCCGACGCTCAATCTGGACGAAATCGATCCTCTCTGCGGTACGCTGGACTACATCGTCGGCGCTGGTCGTCGCTTGCAGGGCGAATATG
>PEUI01000311.1:258-1101 GCA_002785585.1 Lysobacterales bacterium CG02_land_8_20_14_3_00_62_12 | reverse complement strand
GTATTGGTAGCGGTATTGGCGGCTGCCTTGATCGGCCACGCGCAGGTTGTCGAGCGGATCGTAGGCATAGCTCGCCGTACCCCATAGTCCCGTGGCGATGGCACTGGTCAGCCGGTCGCGGTTGTCGTACCCGAGGCTGCGGGTTTGCAGGCCGGCCTGGTCGGCGTCGGTGATGGTGGTGACGTTGCCGTTTTCATCGTAAACGTAGCTGAAGTCGTGTACGACTTGGGTGTCGGACGCATCGCGCACCCGCGATGGCAGATGGCGGGCATTCGGGGTGACGGTACGAATTAGTCCGTTGCCGTAGGTGAACTGCTTGAGGCTGCCGTCGGGAAAGTACGTCGCATTGCTGGCAAAGGTGCCGGCCTGGGTGGCTTGGCCCAGCGCGTTGGGCGCGGTGTCGATGATCAGTCCGCTCGGAGTGGTGGTGCTGGTCAGTTGGCCGAGGAGGTTATAGAAGTAGTTGAACGCGTAGACGGCGCTGAAGTTCAGGGTTTCGCTTTTCAGTAGACGGCGATTGTTGTAGCTGTAGGTCCAGGCGCTGTTGCCCTGGCTCAGGGTGGCGAGCGCACCATCGAGTTCATAGGTGTACAGGGTGACCGGGGCATTGGGCGCAGCGACGCTGAGCAGGCGGTCGCGGGGGTCGTAGCCGCGCGTGGTGCGGGCGGCGGGCGGGACGCTGGCACGGTCGCAGTTGAGAACGCTGGATTGGCCTTCGGCGCTCCAGCTCAGATTGCCAGCACCGTCGTAATCGAACACGGTACCGCCGGATTCCGGCTCGATGCGCTTGCATAGGCGCTCGTTCGTGTCGTAGATGTAGCTGCGGGTGGCACTGACCGTGCT
>PEUI01000311.1:0-245 GCA_002785585.1 Lysobacterales bacterium CG02_land_8_20_14_3_00_62_12 | reverse complement strand
CCGCTGCGGGTAACGCTGAGCGGCATGCCGAAGCCGTCGCGCTGGATCGTGGTGCTGACGCCATCGGGGCCGAGGATCGAGACCGGGGCGGAGGTATCTGGCGTGTCGTAGGCTTGGAAGCTGGTGGTGGTGATCTTCCCGCGCGGGTTGCTGGTGCGGGTCTGGAAGCCGCTCAGGTAGACGGTGCTGGTGGTCAGGAACGTACTCGGCCCGTCGTTTTGCGCGGTGCTGGTGACCCGGCCCAG
>PEUI01000201.1 GCA_002785585.1 Lysobacterales bacterium CG02_land_8_20_14_3_00_62_12 | reverse complement strand
GTTCGAACCTACAGTTGCCCGATGGATTGATATGAAATGCCCAGCGCGGTCGATGCGTTGTTGGCCTCAGGATGGGATGAAACTCGAGCAATGGCGATGCAGCAACCGGATTGGCTTCAGATTGGGCGATGGTGGCAGAGCCTTGGGCCGTGGGCGGCATCGTGCCTGCGCATTGGCCTGGTATTGCTGCTGGCCTGGCTGCTGATTGCGCTGTTGCAACGCGCGATCCGGGCGTTTCGCGAGCGCCTGGCAAAGCGTCTGGAAGACCGCGAGGCGGTGCAACGCGCCGACACCTTGGCGCGGGTGTTTCGCTATTCGGTCAAGGTGCTGATTTTGCTTTTGGCCGGCACCGTGATTCTGTCCGAGCTTGGGGTATCGGTGGCGCCGATCCTCGGTGCTGCCGGCGTCGTCGGCGTCGCGCTGGGGTTTGGTGCGCAGAGCCTGGTGCGTGATTTTCTGGCTGGATTTTTTTTGTTGCTGGAAGACCAGATTCGTCGTGGAGATGTGGTTACGTTGGACGCCCACGCTGGCATGGTCGAGGAAATCACCCTGCGCTATGTGCGTTTGCGCGACTACGACGGGCGCGTGCATTTTGTACCCAACGGCAGCATTGGCGCGGTGATCAACCAGAGCCGCGGCTTTGCCCAGGCGGTCATTGAAATTGGCGTGGCCTATGAGTCGGACCTGGATCAAGTGATGCAAGTGATGTGCGAAGTGGCCCAGGTGATGCGCGCCGATCCGGTGTTTGCCGCGCGCATGCTCGATGGCATCGAGCTTGCGGGTGTCGAGAACTGGGCCGATTCGGCGATCATGATCCGTGGCCGCATCAAAGTGGTTGCCCTCGAACAGTGGTCGGTGCGCAGAGAATATTTGCGTCGCCTGAAATACGCCTTCGACGCCCACGGCATCGAGATTCCCTATCCTCGGGTAGAACATCGGACGTTGACCGCAAAGCCCGCGCCGGTTGCGCCAGCGCTCGATTAGGCACCGCACGAACCCAGCTTGGATCAGATGGTTACTGCGCGCTGCCTTAGGCGTTGCGCAGAAATAACTTGTGCAGATTGCGCCGGACTTTCGTTCGCCTGCAAGGCGCACAAAGTGGAGCATAGTCGGACTATGTGACGCTTTGTGCAACGACGCAGGCGGGCGATAAGGACCAGCAAGATGGGCAAGTTATTTCTGCGCGACGCCTTAGGTTCATTCGGTGCCGATTTTGTCGCGGCGACCGTATACTGGCGCCACGGCGCTCCGCCGTTTCTTTAAGCGAACCCAATTCTTGAAAATCCCCAGCAAAGCAGCAGTGCCCAAACGCGCCGCCGCGACCCCGAACAAGGCCAAACCCCGCAGCGCTGTTGGCGCTGTCAAAAAAGTGGCAGTAACAGCAAAAAAGCCGCCTGCCAAGCGCGCGCCAGCGAGCACCGGTGGTGCCGCCACGGGGCGTGGCAAGTCGGCGCTGACCGGTACCAGCGCCAAGCCCAGGCCTGCGTCACGCAAGGCACCGGCCAAGTCGGCGGCCAAGTCGGCCAAGCCTGCCGGTGCCCGCAAGGCGCCCGCTCTGGACAAGCTGGCAAAAGTCGCCGCCGGCCAATCCGATCAAGGCCCACTGGCACCGGAAGTGGCCGCGTTGCGGCGTCATGTGCTCCGCGCGCTGGAAGATCTCAAGGCCAAGGATGTCAAGGAAATCGATATTCGTGGCAAGGCTTCGTTTGCCGATCTGCTGGTGATTGCCAGCGGCACCTCGACCCGCCATGTGAAGTCGCTGGCCGACGAAGTGGTGCGATTCGTCAAGAAGGCCGGCATGATGCCGTTGGGGGTGGAAGGCGAACGCGAAGCCGAGTGGGTATTGGTCGATCTGGGCGACATCGTGTGTCATCTGATGCTGCCTCGAATCCGCGATTTTTACGCGTTGGAAAGTATGTGGAGCGTCGCTGGTGACGCCACCGCCAACGATTAGCGGGTAAGTCCTGACGGTTGCTCCGGTGGCGGTCGCATGCGCATCAAGATCCTCAGTATCAGTGAACGCCAACCGGAGTGGGTGCAGATGGCCTGCGCCGACTACGCCCGGCGCTTGCCCAAACACCTGGCGCCGATTTGGATTGATCTGCCCTTGGCACGGCATCGAGAAGACCGGCAACGCGCCAAGGACGACGAAGCGGCGCGCCTGGTCGCCGCCCTGCCGAAGTCGGCGCAGGTGGTGGCCTTGGACGAACACGGCAGCGCCTGGACGAGCTTGGAATTGTCGGCGCAATTGCAGCGCTGGCAGTCGTCCGGCAAGGATATCGCCCTGCTGATCGGTGGCCCCGATGGCTTGAGTGCGCCGTTGCTGGCGCGCGCCGAGCAACGCTGGTCGTTGTCGCGCCTGACCTTGCCGCATGCGATGGTGCGGGTGTTGCTGATCGAACAGTTGTATCGCGCCAGTTCAATTCTGGCTGGCCATCCGTACCATCGGGCTTGAGCCCTGACTTGAGGTGTGTTTTGTCCAACGCTGGCCCATTGCCTACCGGTTTTCGTCTGTTCCTGGCTTCGCAGTCGCCCCGGCGTCGGCAATTGCTCGATCAAATCGGTCTTCAGTACAGCGTGTTGAATGTCGATGTCGTCGAACAAGTGCAGCCCGGGGAGACCGCGCGTGACTATGTGCAGCGGGTTGCCAACGACAAGGCCAGGGCCGGCTGGAAGCAAGTCGCCGCGGTGCCCTCGGCGCTGGTCTTGGCTGCCGATACCGAAGTGGTTCTCGATTCCGAGGTGTTCGGCAAGCCCGCTTCAGCCGACGCTGCCGCGCGCATGTTGCGGCGTTTGTCGGGACGCGTGCATCAGGTGCTGTCGGCGGTGTCGCTGCTCGGCGCCAGCGCCGAGCGCAGTGACGTTTGTTGCACCCACGTCCGCTTCCGGACCTTGTCCGAGTCGCTGCTGGCGGACTATTTGGCGAGCGGAGAATGGGCCGACAAGGCGGGCGCTTATGCGATCCAGGGCCGTGCCGCGGCTTTCATCGAACGCATCGAGGGCAGCTATTCCGGGGTGATGGGGCTGCCCCTGTTTGAAACCGCCGCGCTGCTGCGGGATTGGCCGGCCGTGGGCCAAGGCGTCGCGCAGAAATAACTTGCCCATCGCCGATGCCCTTAATGATCTGCTAACAGATGAACCGACGACGATGCGACTTTCAGGACTGGCCGCGTTCACCCGACACCGGCTATAAAGGCAGTCCGCTCGGCGAGGAGTGTTGACTTGAAGTGTCTGCTGGAACCCCAATCCGTTTGCGGTAATCACGCTGACGCTCGGTCAGCCTTGCCGGCTGGTGCGGTTTGCTGCCGGCCGCTGAGGAGCGTCGAGCGATGAGCGAAGAATTGCTGATCAACGTCACCCCGCGCGAAACCCGTGTCGCCTTGGTGGAAAACGGCATGCTGCAGGAAATATCGCTGGAGCGCAGTTCGCGCCGCGGCTATTTCGGCAACATTTACATGGGTCGGGTGCAGCGCGTGATGCCCGGCATGCAAGCCGCGTTTGTCGAAATCGGTCTCGGCCGAGCGGCGTTTTTGCACGCGGCCGACATCGTGCGTACACCAAGCGTCGAACTCGATCCGACCGCGCCGCCGCCGCTGGTGCCGCCGATCAACAGCCTGTTGCACGAGGGTCAGGCGCTGCTGGTGCAAGTGGTCAAAGATCCGATCGGTAGCAAAGGCGCGCGGCTGACCACCCACCTGTCGTTGCCATCGCGTTATCTGGTGTTGCTGACCACCAGCAAGACCATCGGTGTCTCCAGCCGCATCGAGGACGAAACCGAACGCAGCCGCCTGCGTGACGCGATTGCCGCGATGGTGCCGGAGAGCGCCTTTGGTTACATCGTGCGGACCAACGCAGAAGGCCTGGAACCGGCCGTATTGCAAGAAGACATCGCTTATCTCGGCAAGGTTTGGCGCGCGGTCAGTGCCCGCTTTGCCGGTGCCAAGGAAGGCGACTGTGTGTACGAAGACTTGTCGTTGGCGTTGCGCTCGGTACGTGACTTGATGCGCGATGACGTGGAAAAAGTGCGCATCGATTCGCGAGAAACCTACGAGCGCACTTTGAAGTTTGCCAGTCAGTTCATGCCCAATCTGGTCGACCGCATCGAACACTATCCCGGCGAACGGCCGATCTTCGATCTGTATGGCGTCGAGGACGAAATTCAGCGTGCCTTGCGGCGTGAAGTACCACTGAAATCCGGTGGTTATCTGGTGATCGACCAGACCGAGGCGATGACCACGATCGATGTCAATACCGGGAGTTTTCTTGGCACCCGTAATTTGGAAGAGACCGTCTATCGGACCAATCTGGAAGCCGCGCAGGCGGCGGCACGGCAACTGCGGGTGCGCAATCTGGGCGGCATCATCATTATCGATTTTATCGATATGGCCGACCTTGAGCATCAACGCCAGGTGCTGCGGCATCTGGAAAAATCGCTCGCCCGCGATCATGCCAAGACCAAGGTCTACGAGATGTCGCCGCTGGGTCTGGTCGAGATGACCCGCAAGCGCACCGCCGAGAGTCTGGAACGCCAGCTCTGCGAGCCCTGTCCAAGTTGCTCCGGACGCAGCACGTTGAAGACCGCCGAGACCGTCTGCTACGAAATATTCCGCGAGATCACCCGGGCGGTACGCCAGTTCGACGCCGAGAAGCTGCTGGTGTTGGCGGCGCCCAAAGTGGTCACCCGGATCGAGGAAGAGGAATCGGCAGCGGTCGCCGAGCTCGAACAGTTCATCGGCAAGAGCATTCGTTTTCAGGCCGAAGAACAATATTCGCAAGAACAGTTCGACGTCGTGGTGTTGTGATGCCGGGAGTCGTCAAACGTCGGCCGCGCGGTCGCTGGTGGATCGGCCCGATCGCTTTGCTGCTGATCGTGCTGGCGGCGTTGACCGGCAGCGCCGGATTGATGTTTCCGTGGCTGCTCAGCCATCCGCAGCGGGTGCAGCAATTTTTGTCGACCGAGCTCCATCGTCCGGTCAGTTTCCAGCGGCTGACCGGGCATTGGCGGCCGACTGGTCCGGTGTTGGCGCTCGACGATCTGCGCATCGTCGGCGCCGCACCGGGTGAGGTGTTGGCGCTGGCGCATGCCGAACTGAGCTTCGATTTTTATGCGTTCTTGAAACGCAATCGATCCTGGTATGAAATCCGCATCGTTGCCCCGCGGCTGGATTTGCTGCGTCAACCAGACGGTCGCTGGCAGGTGCAGCAGTGGTCCGGCATCAGCAGCAGCGGCGCGCATTTGGATTTGTCTGTGCTGGCGAACCTGGGCGCGATTGGCGTGCGCGCGGCGAGCGTGCAGGTGCGCGATGCGGCCACTGGCAAGCATCTGGATTTTCCCGAAGTCAACGCGCGATTCAGCAAGGAGGGTGGCGGTCGTCGGCTTGATTTGTGGTTGCGCCAGGCGGCAGCGACGGCTCCGGTGCGAGTGGCTTGTCAGCTCGATGCGCAGTTGGCCGACGGTCGTTGCTATTTGCAGGCGCACGCTTTGCGTCCGACGCAATGGGCGGCGACCTGGCCATTGGCGGCGGTCCGCCTGCCCGCTGGCCAGCTCGACTTGGACGCCTGGTTGGAGCTGCGGGCGCTCTCGGTAACGCAGGCCCGGGTCGAGTTGCGCGGCAACGATTTGCATTGGCCGGAGCCGGTGTCGGAAGTGCCCGCCGCAGGACCGGCGGCGGTTGCCTTGCCCGCGCCCGGTCGGCTGGCACTGGCCGCGTCCTGGACTCGGTTGGACGCCGATTCCTGGCAGCTTGATGTGCTGGAGGGCGCCCGGCTGGAGGGTTCGTTGCGAATGCCGCCGAATCGCTTGCGGATTCGCCAACAGGGCAGCGGCAACGCCAGTCAAACCCGGGTCACCATCGAGCATCTGCGGCTGGCGCGGGCGTTGCCTTGGTTGCCACTCTTGCCATCGCTCAGCCCGAGTCTGCGGGCGATGCTCGGGCAGGCGCGGCCGGAAGGCGAGTTGCAGCAGTTTGTGCTGGACGCGAACGCTGTCGGCATCCGCGCGCTGCGCGGTGACATTCGTGGCCTCACGCTGCAAGGCGGCGGCTCGCTGCCCGGTGTACAGCGACTCAATGGACGCCTGCGCGGTGATTCGGCAGCGGTTTTTTTTGAGTTGGATGCGGCGAACTTCGTGCTCGACTATCCGCGACTGTTGCGGGCGCCCTTGCCGGTGCAGATGCAATCGCTGCTGATCGGCTGGACCCCGGTGCAGGACGGCTGGCGGTTGTCGGTCGATCAACTGGGCCTGGCCGGTGCTGGCTTTGGCATCGACGGCACGCTGGCGCTGGATTTTCTTGCTGGCGGCGGCAAACCCTTGATCGATGCCGTGGTG
>PEUI01000225.1 GCA_002785585.1 Lysobacterales bacterium CG02_land_8_20_14_3_00_62_12 | reverse complement strand
AGTCGGACTATGTGACGCTTTGTGCAACGACGCAGGCGGGCGAAAGAACCAGCAAGATGGGTAAGTTATTTCTGCGCGACGCCTTAAGCCCGCTCCGCCGTCCCGATTCGCCGGAGCGACGGCGGCGTCGCTCGGGTTAAAAGTCAGAGTGCCGCCAACACGTGCTCGGCCGAGGACACCTTGAACTCGCCGGGGGCTTCGACGAACAAATGGGTGACTACGCCATGGTCGGCGACCAACGCAAAGCGCTTGCTGCGGATGCCCATGCCAAAGCCGGTGGCGTCGAGTTCCAGCCCCAACAGTCGGGTAAATGCGGCATTGCCGTCGGCCAGCATCAGCACCTCTTCGGGTACCGACTGACTTTTGGCCCAGGCGCCCATGACGAAGGCATCGTTGACCGCTACGCAGGCGACACGATCAATGCCTTTGGCTTTCAGGGCGTCGAGATGCTCGACATATCCTGGTAAATGTTTGGCTGAGCAAGTCGGCGTAAAAGCGCCGGGGACGGCGAACAAAACGACTTTCTTGCCATCGAAAATCTCCGCCGTGGTCAACGGCTGCACGCCGTTGTTGAGGGTGCTCAAGGTGGCTGCGGGGAGCCGATCACCGATCTTGATGGTCATAAGTGGAATCCTGATAAGCGCCGGATTGGCGAACGCGCATGATAGCGAAATCGACGCTGAATCCGATCACCAGCGCGCTTGAAATCGCCTTGGTCATCCGCAATTTGGGGTCAAGCGCTGGCGATAGTGCCGCGCATTACCCAAGGAGATCGTGATGACCATGATTCGCTATAACCCAGGCTTGTTCAATCGCGCGCTACCCGATGACGTGAAGCAGGCTTTCGACAAGTTCTGGAACCAATCCGAGGATGACCAAAGCAATGTCGTCACCAGCCAGTGGACACCGCGCGTGGATGTCAAGGAAGAGGCCAAACGCTTCGTTATCCAGTGCGATATTCCCGGCGTCGATCCCAACGATATCGAAATCAACATGGACAAGGGCATGCTCTCGATCAAAGGCGAGCGCAAGTCCGAATCCACCGTCGAAAACGACAAGTACACGCGGGTCGAACGCTCGCATGGACTGTTCCACCGACGGTTCGCCCTGCCCGATAGCGCGGATGCCGAGGCGATTCGTGCCAGTGGCAAGCACGGCGTGTTGGAAATCGTGATTCCCAAAAAACCGGAATCGACGCCGCGGCGGATCACCGTGAATGGGTGAAGTCGATGCACAGGGCTGCAAGTGCCGCAGGGTTCCGTCAAAGTCCGCAAAGGGCGTAGGTCGGTTCCGGCAATTGCTCCATGCATTGCTCTAACTCCGCCATCCATGGCGTCGCAAGGCGCGCAGCGCCGGAACCGACAATCCCGGCGCTGCGACAATTTTCGGTTTTGTCGGATGACCAGCTCCGCTGTTGAAGAGCGCTTCGCGCCTGCGGCGCTTGATCCGACCTACGACTTAAGCGACTCGGCGCGGGCCGTACCGGGGGCAACCCACCATGGTTCGGCGTTTCAGAACGGTGGGTTGCACCCGGTACGCTAAATTGAACAGTATTGCGACTGGCCCCGGTACTATCGTAAGTCGGCCCGCCGCTGACGGAAGCGTCCGTCAGCGGTCCCCCGGCATTAGAGTGGCGGACGATGAAATTCAAGGATTACTACGAAGTGCTCGGCGTTGCCGAGACGGCAGAGGCCGACGCGATCAAGTCAGCGTATCGGCGGCTGGCGCGCAAATATCATCCGGATGTCAGCAAGGAAAAAGACGCCGAGGATCGTTTCAAGGCCGTCAACGAAGCCTACGAAGCCCTGCGCGATCCCGACAAACGCAAGGCTTACGACGAACTCAAGCGCAATGGATTTCGTGCTGGGGACGATTTTCGGCCGCCGCCGGGTTGGGCCCAGGGGGCGGCGCCAGGCTTCGATCCAGATGCCGCTCACGCCGCTGGGTTCAGTGATTTTTTCGAGTCGCTATTTGGCAATGCGCAGGGCCGCCCGGGCGCCCGTCGTGGCCCTTCACGCCGTGGTGCGGATATCAGCGCACGCCTGCGCATCGATCTGGAAACCGCCTACGCGGGCGGCAAGCAGCGTGTCTCATTGAATCAGCACGGCAGCACCCGTGCCCTCGACGTGAAGATCCCGGCTGGCGTGGAATCCGGCCAGAGCATTCGCTTGAGCGGTCAGGGGGAGCCGGGCGCGGCCGGACCTGGGGATTTGTTGTTGGAGATCGAGATTGCGCCGCACCCCAAGTTTGTGCTGGACGGGCGCAACGTCGTGCTGAAATTGCCGATCAGCCCCTGGGAGGCGGCACTGGGTGCCGAAATCGAGGTGCCGACGTTGGCTGGCGCGGTCGGCCTGAAAATCCCGCCGGCGGCGCAGTCCGGCAAAAAGTTGCGATTGAAGGGTCGTGGCCTGCCCGCTTTTGGGTCGGCGCACCAAGCCCATGGCGACCAATTCGTGGTGCTGGAAATACAAACACCGCCGGCTTCCAGCGAAGCCGAGCGGCGTGGTTACGAGCAGTTGCGGAAACTATTCGCCGACTTCAATCCGCGCGGCCATCATTAGCAGGGCAACCGATCATTGGGTTGCCCTACTCGCAGGCGGCACTATTGCGGTAGCAGCTCGTTGATGGTTTGCAGCAACGCTGCCTCGACCACCGGTTTGGTGACGTAGGCTTTGGCGCCTTGACGCATGCCCCAGACCTTGTCGGTCTCCTGGTCCTTGGTGGTCACCAGGATCACCGGAATATGGCTGGTCTTGGGGTCCTTGCTGATCTGGCGGGTGGCTTGAAAGCCATTGAGATTGGGCATCACCACGTCCATCAAGATCAGATCCGGCAATTCACGTTTCGCCACCTCGATGCCCTGCACACCGTCTTCGGCGGTGATGACTTCGTGACCCAGCTTCTGCAGGATGCGGCGCAAGGCCTCGATCTGCGAAGGTGAGTCGTCCACGATTAGAATGCGCCCCATGTTTGCCTCTCTTCAGTCTGACTTGGTTGGATTGTTGCCGTCGCCGCAGCAAGGGATGGGCTCAAAGCCGGATCAAGGTGCGGCCAAACGATCCGCCGGACAGCATCGTATCAAAAACCAGAGGCAATGCGTCCAAACTCTTTTCGTTGCGGCAAATCGTTTCCAGGTGTCGCGGCTTCCACCGGGTCGCCAATCGCTCCCAAAGGCTGCGGCGAACACAATAGGCGGTATTCGCCGAGGCGATGCCAAGCACACTCAGGCCACGCACAATGAACGGCATCACCGTGGTGTGCAGCTCGGCGCCGCCGGCCATGCCGCAGCAGGCGATGTTGCCGTAGGGGTGAATGACCCGCGTCAGCCCGGAGAGCATTTCACCGCCGACACACTCGATGGCGCCGGCCCAGCGGCTGGTTTCCAGTGGCCGCTGGCCCCAGTACAAGTCTTTACGGCTGATGCACTGTTGGGCACCCAGCGCGATCAAGGCATCGAATTGTTCCGGCTTGCCGGTAATGGCGTGGGCTTCATAGCCAGCCGTGGTCAGCAGATCAATGGCGAGCATGCCGACGCCGCCGCTGGCCCCGGTCACCACAATGGGGCCTTGATCGGGCGTTTGCCCGTTGGCTTCCATTTGCCACAACGCCAGCGCCGCGGTGAATCCTGCGGTGCCAAGGATCATCGCCTCGCGCAGGCTCAAACCCGCAGGTAGCGCAACGGTGACCGCCGCCGGCACCCGCAGATAGTCGGCATAGCCACCATCACGCGTTTCCGACAGGCCACTGCCGGTGACCAGTACCGCATCGCCTTCCTTGAAGCCGGGGTCGCGCGAAGCCACCACCTGGCCGGCCGCGTCGATGCCACCGGTCAGCACCGGGACGCGCAAAATCTTGCCGGTGCCGGTGCCGGCCAATGCATCCTTGAAGTTGACGCTGCTGTAGGCGGTCTTGATCAGCAGTTCGCCAGCCTGCAACGGCGCGGCGCTGATCTGCTCGATCCCGGCCCGAAACGGTTTGGCGTCGGCATGGATGCGAAAAGCGCGAAACGGAGCCTCCGGAACCATCGCTCAACGCGCCTTTGGCTTGAGTTCAATGACCACCGGCTGTGGCAGTTTCTTGGTCGCCAGATCGCGCTGCACGCCAGCGAAGCCGGGATGCTCGACCCGCAATTGCACGCGGGCTGGCTGGTAACCACACTTGATTTTGCCGAGCAAGCTGCGCCCCGCCACGGTTTCAAAACTGAAGGTCAGTCGAAAACTGCCATCGGCAGCGCTGCTGGTGTTGGCGGACAAATTGGCGGCGCGGGTCTCGTCCCAGTGAACCTCCACCCGGGCGTTGGCGACCGGCGCATTGGCCGAAGTGATCTTGCCGCTGACTTCCAGCTTGCCCATTGGGCAATCTTCGGCGGCCCACAGCAGAGCGGGAAACAGCAGCAGCAACGGTAAAAACCTGGCAAATGCCTTCATCTCGGACCTCAGTTGGTTTTGTGGATAGCGCGCTTGGCGAGGGCCAGCGCTGCCTCATGCACGGCTTCGGACAAAGTGGGGTGGGCATGACAAATGCGCGCCAGATCTTCGGCCGAGCCGTGAAACGCCATCGCCACTGCCGCCTCGTGGATCAATTCGGAAACCGCCGGGCCAACCATGTGGACGCCGAGCAGGCGATCGGTTTCGGCGTGGGCAATCACTTTGACCATGCCGGCGGTCTCATTCATCGCCACCGCACGGCCAATGGCGGCAAACGGGAACGAACCGGTCTGGTAGGGGATGCCCGCCGCTTTGAGCTCGACTTCGGTCTTGCCGACCCAGGCGATTTCCGGTTCGGTGTAGATCACCCAGGGCACCAGATCCAGATCCACGTGGCCGGGTTTGCCAGCGATCATTTCGGCAACGGCGATCCCTTCTTCGGAGCCTTTGTGCGCCAACATCGGACCACGCACGCAATCGCCCACGGCCCAGACGCCTTCGACGCCGGTCCAATTGTGCTGATCGACCGCAATCCGGCCGCGCTCATCGAGTTTGACGCCGGTATTTTCGGCGAACAATCCCTGGCTGTGGGCGCGGCGTCCGACCGCGACCAACAACTGATCGACGATCAGCGTCTGCTCGCCGGATTTATCGCTGTAACTCAAGTGCACCTCGGCGCCCTTGATTTCGGCTTTCGAACATTTGGCGGCGAGCAGGATGCGGATATCTTGCTTGTCGAACTCGCGTTTGGCCAAACGGGCGACATCGGCATCGGCGGCACCGAGAAAATCCGGCAGGGCTTCGACGATGG
>PEUI01000141.1:1129-1648 GCA_002785585.1 Lysobacterales bacterium CG02_land_8_20_14_3_00_62_12 | reverse complement strand
TCCCGTTGGGAGCGTTTGAACCTTGAAGTTCGCAGCAACGCAACCGTTGGGCCGGATTGAACCGCGTGGGCAACCATCGGCAACTATCTATCCGTGCTCAAAGCACATCCGGACGGGTCGCAAAGCGGACAGATACGACGGCGGGCTCGAAGCCCATAGCCTAAATCGTCCTCACCCTGCGATAGATGGCTCCCACGCACCCCCCACCCACCGCGCCTCAGTCCGAGATCGCCATAGTGTGGCAGCGTGCGGGCGGGAGCATGTCAGGTATGACCCTCTGGGGCGGCTGCACCAAACCACGATCAACGGCCAGACCACCCGATTCCTGTACGACGGCGACGCGCTGGTGGCCGAATACGATGGCGCCGGAAACGTGCTGCGGCGCTACGTGCACGGCCCAGGCCGCGACGAACCGATTGCCTGGTACGAAGGTGCGAGCGTGAGCACGGCATCGCGCCGCTACCTGCATGCCGACCACCAGGGCAGCATCGTCGCCACCAGCAGCAGCGACGGTACCCG
>PEUI01000141.1:0-1121 GCA_002785585.1 Lysobacterales bacterium CG02_land_8_20_14_3_00_62_12 | reverse complement strand
GCTTCGCCTATACCGGTCAGATCGCCCTGGCGGAACTGGGGCTATACCATTACAAGGCACGGGCGTACGATCCAAAACTCGGGCGGTTCTTGCAGACCGACCCGGTGGGCTATGAGGATCAATACAACCTCTACGCCTATGTCGGGAATGATCCGTTGAATCTTACGGATCCGGATGGGCGGGAAGCCGGCTGCATCACACTGGGGACAAGCTGCGGGTTGGGTAGAGTTTCACAGGCAGAGTTCAATTCGCGGGTCTCGACGGTGGCGGACTTCACGCCCATCGTCAGCGACATTAAGGGCATCGTTGAAGCTGTCCAGAATCCCACAGTTGCGAATGTTGTCGCTGCCGTCGTTGGCTTGGTGCCTGGCCCTGGCGATGCCGTTGCCAAGGTAATTAAGACGGCTGACAAGGTTGGTGATGTTGGGAAAGGCCTCGCCGCAGCGAATAGAGCCGAGAATGCCGCCAAGGGAGTTCCTGCGAGCCAACTAGGCCCTTCTGGCAAGCCAAAGATTCACACTGTTGATCACGGTGGCAAACGTGGTGAGGCGAAAGAGGCTGCGCGTAGAGAGAATGGAAACGGTGGAAGTACGGTAAACCACACAAGCCCGAACGAAGGAAAGGATCATTTCCACGGCACTTCACCGTCAGGAGAAAAAAGTCGAGTGCATCATGAGTACGACTGAGAAGGGCTTTTGGGTTGGCGTCGCAGAGGTAATTCCTAGAGCAGGAAACGAGTTGCTCGAAGGGGCCGATGGAGCCTATGTCAGCGTAGTCGGACTTGCACGCACAAAGACTGAATTCACGGCAAACGCAAAATTTGCACTTGGTGCCATGGATTTTGACGTCTTGGATGTGGATGAGGTGGAGTTCATTAGTTCGCCCGAACATTGGGTAAACGCAGATCCAATCATGCGCGAAAGAGCAGCGACACTTAGCGCCAAGAACCCCTTCGAGTGTGGCTCATTTCATTGCTACAGAAACTGACGTGAAGAGCAGGGCAAGGGTCAGGTCTTAGCAGAAAAATCAGGGGTCAGGTCTTGTATTGACACAGAAAAATCAGGGGTCAGGTCTTGCAAAAATCAGGGGTCATGCAAAAATCAGGGGTCAGGTCTTGTATT
>PEUI01000254.1 GCA_002785585.1 Lysobacterales bacterium CG02_land_8_20_14_3_00_62_12 | reverse complement strand
GAAGCGCTCGACGGCGGCGCCTTGGCCCGTGTGATCGAAGGCGACTGGATTCGCCTCGATAGCGAACTGGGCGTGCTCGAAGCCGTGGTCGATGCCAGCGAGTGGCAAGCGCGTAGCGCCGCTCTGCCGCCCGCCGTGGATCACTGGAGCAGCGGCCGGATATTGTTCCGTGCCCGCCGTGCGCTCTGCTCGCATGCCGAAGCCGGCGCGGTAATGGAACTGCCTTGATCGGTCATCTTGTTCTCGAAACCATGCCAGAAAAATCAGCCCAAGTAGGGCGGGTGCAACGCACCACTGTCGCCCCACCGGATTCGGTGGGTTGCACCCACCCTACGTACAATCAGCCAAACGCCAACACCATTCACCGCGCAAAGCGGCACCATTAAGCCGTCAAATTATCAAGGAACCTGCCATGTCGAACGATTCCCGCGCCGCGCGTGCGCTACTCACCCAGGCCGGCGTGATGCCGGTGGTCACCATCCACAGTGTCGAACAGGGTTTAGCGATTGCGCGCGCACTGGCGGCTGGCGGCTTGACCACGATTGAAATTACCCTGCGTTCCGCGGCCGCCCTGGCCGTCATTGCCGCCATCAAACAGCAACTGCCGCAGATCACCGTCGGCGTCGGCACCGTACTCAACGCCACCCACATTCGTCAAAGCGAAGACGCCGGTGCCGATTTTCTGGTGACGCCAGGCACCACGCCGCGACTGGCCGAAGCGCTGGCCAAGAGCCCGCTGCCGGCGATTCCCGGCGTCGCCACCCCCAGCGACATCATGACCTTGCTCGAGCTCGGCTTTGATTGCGTCAAACTTTTCCCCGCCGTCGCCCTGGGCGGTCTGGCGCGGGTCAAGGCCCTGGCCGGGCCGTTCCCGAATCTGGCGCTGTGCCCGACCGGCGGCATCAACGAAGAAGACGCCGGGCTCTATCTGGATCAACCGAATGTGATTTGCGTCGGTGGCTCGTGGATGTTGCAAAGAGTCTGGGTGAGCGAACTGCGACTGGACAAGATCGAAGCCGCCGCCGCGCACTCTTGCCGGATTCTTGCCACCATGCACACGCACGCACGCTAAGGCGTCG
>PEUI01000060.1 GCA_002785585.1 Lysobacterales bacterium CG02_land_8_20_14_3_00_62_12 | reverse complement strand
TCGGCGTTCAAAGCCGCCGGCAAGCCGAAGCCGTTTTTCGTTGCCATGGACGATGCGTCCAAACCTCAGCCGATTACCGGTGCGATGTCAATGGGTCTCAACCCAACGACATTTGCCAGCTCATTGTTCTTCGGGACCGGTCGTTACCTCACTCTGGACGACCCGGCGAATCAGGATGTCCAGTCTTGGTATGGGCTGATCGATGCGGGTGCGGTGATCGCCGGCAGGAATGCGTTATTGCGGCGGAAAATCGTCAATGACACCACATCTTTCGGAACGCATGTGCGTGCTTTCGAGTTCGCTGTGGACGGTGACATGGCGGGGAAATTCGGCTGGTTTGTCGACTGGGTGAAGCCGCCCTTCCCACCGGGCACCCCAGAGGGTGAGCGCGTTGTGTCTGATACCATCGTTACATTCACCAATGAACTTGGACCCGTGTTAGTCGCCGCTAGCATCATACCCAATGCGGCAGCCTGCGGGTCTGGTGGTAGGGGGTTCATTAATGCGTTGGACCCCTACACTGGCGCCAGTTTTGCCAATACTCAGGGTACTGACCTGAATGGTAATGCTACTATCATTAGCAACGGCTACTTCGATGTAAACGAAAACAGAAATATGCATGACGATATAATTCCAGATGGTGGCGGTGATCCAGCCCCGGCACCGATCGGTTCTGTCGATGGGGGCGTGGGCATGCCCAGCACGCCGATCCTGCTCGGTCCTGTGCTGGTATGCAGTGGCTCGTCAGGCGAGACTTGCGATATGAGCGTGGGCGGAACCCCAGTTCAAGGCCGCATCTCCTGGCGTGAAATTCTTGGGGACTAAGCCATGACGTCGATCATCGGAAATTGCCAGCTTCTCCACTGCACCACTGCCCGCCACCGCGCGGCGGGCTTTACCCTGATCGAGATGATGGTCGTGGTGGCCATCGTGGCGATCCTGTCGGCGGTGGCCTACGCCAGCTACAACGAGTCGGTGTGGAAAACGCGTCGCCGTGAGGGCGCGGCCTGCGCGGTCGAGGCCGCGCAGTTCATGGAGC
>PEUI01000315.1 GCA_002785585.1 Lysobacterales bacterium CG02_land_8_20_14_3_00_62_12 | reverse complement strand
CGCTCTATCCGAGACCGCCTTCCCGACCGGCTGAGACGCGCATGAATCTTGCTGAAGCGCACTGCCAGCACCGCTTGATCCGCCGTGATCCAGGGTGCGCGGCGGTTACCGGCAAGTCCACTGGTTCTGCCCACCGTGCCGGTCTCAACCCGGATCCTGCCGGTCCGGGTGCGCTGGCGCGTGGCTTTGCAGCCCGACTTGTGTTCAACCCAACCCGATCCACCCCAACCATCCAGAGGAGGTCTACTGATGTTTGATGATCAGCAGCAAGAAGTCGATGCCCTGATGGGGCAAAACGGCGAGTTCCGCAGCCTGTTCATGAAGCACCGCGAACTCGACAAGCAAGTGCGCGACGCCGAACTCGGGGTACTCCCGGTCGACGATCTCACCTTGGTAAAGCTGAAAAAGCAAAAGCTGATGGCCAAAGACAAACTCACCCATTTGTGGAATGCCCGACACTCGGCCGCTTGAGACCAGTGCCCATCGGCAGCGGCGGTGATCGCCGCCGCTGCCAACATCGTTGGCAATGATCGTTGACACCGGTCGCCGCATTCACGGTGCTACTTTTCAGTGCCGCCATTGCCGGACTGAAAAAGTGTCAGACACCGCCAGCAGCGCACTCACCGCACTCACCGAGCGCTATCGGGCTTCGCTGCCTGGCAAGCGTGCGGCGATCTCGGCAGCGGCGCGCGACTGGCGCGCGGCACCTGGCGACCGCGAGCGTTTGCACGCTTTGGACCAGCCGCTGCACAAACTGGCGGGATCGGCCGGGGCTTATGGTTTCGTGCGCCTGGGTGAAGCGGCGCGGCAGGCCGATGGCTTGATCGCCGATGCCCTGGCGGCCAGCACCGAAAGTGCAACCACCGCCAGCGCTCCGCTGCGGCAACTTTTTTCGGTGCTGCGCGAGATTGATGAACTGTTCGACAGCGAGATCGGCGGCAGCAGCGACGTTGGCAATGCCTGCGCCTGTGCAGGCACCGGTGCCTGCGTCGCTTCGGCCAGTGGCCTGCAGGTATTGCTGGTCGATGATGATGTCGAACTGGCCGCCGTGCTCTACGAACAGTTGGGCCGGGAAGGCATCCAGGTCAGCGTCGTCCACGATGGCGCCGCCATGCACCGCGCCTTGGCCGCACGGCGGCCGGATGTGCTGTTGCTGGACTACTGGTTGCAGGCGGAGACCGGTGCCGAACTCGCCAGCAGCGTGCATGCGCTAGCCGACTATGCCGACTTGCCGACCCTCTGTCTGACCACCGATCACAGTGAGCACACGCGCCAGTGTGCACTCGCTGCTGGCGTCCTCGCCATGGTCGACAAATCGCTACCGAGCGCTGAGTTGGCGATCAAGTTGCGGCAACTGGCACAGCGCGCAGCCTGAAGGCGGCAAACTTCCGCAGCGTGCTCGATGCGCCTGGTCCGCAGCAACACCGGTGCCGAACGCGTCCGTGCCAGATCGCCGCCGGGGTGATCGGCTATGCTTTCGGCCCAAATGAAACCTAAAAGGTAAGGCCGTGGCCACCCAAACCATCCGCTTGATTGGCGCCCCTACCGATATCGGCGCTGGACACCGTGGCGCTTCGATGGGCCCCGAAGCCTTGCGCGTCGCTGGCATTGCCGAAGCCCTGCGCGGCCGGGGCCTCGACGTCGAAGATATCGGCAACCTGGTCGGACCGCAGAATCCCTGGCAGCCACCGTTGAATGGCTATCGGCATCTGCCCGAAGTCGTCGCCTGGAACCGCGCCGTGTTCGCGGCGATGACCACGGCACTAACGGCCGGGCGGCTGCCGATCCTGCTCGGTGGCGACCATTGCCTGGGTTTGGGATCGATCACCGCCGTGGCGCGCTGGTGCCAGCAGCAGCAGAAAAAATTGTTGGTGTTGTGGCTCGACGCCCACGCCGACTTCAACACCTCCACGATCACCCCGTCGGGCAATATTCATGGCATGCCGGTGGCCTGTTTGTGCGGCATCGGCCCGCCCGAACTGACCGAACTTTCGGGCGCCGCGCCGGCGCTGCGTGCCGATCAGATTCGCCAGCTTGGCATCCGTTCGGTGGATGCCGGCGAGCGTAAACTGGTGCACGCGCAGGGGCTGGATATTTACGACATGCGCTTCATCGATGAAGTCGGCATCCAACGCACGCTGGAGATCCTGCTGGCCGATGTCGATGCCAACACCCATCTCCATGTCAGCTTCGATATCGATTTCCTCGACCCGGAAATCGCCCCTGGCGTCGGCACCACGGTACGCGGTGGCCCCAATTATCGCGAAGCACAACTGGTGATGGAGACGATTTTCGACTGCGGCGCGCTCGGCTCACTGGACATCGTCGAACTCAACCCCGCCTTCGACGAACACAACCGCACCGCGCTGCTGGCGGTGGACCTGGTCGAGAGCCTGTTTGGCAAATCCACCTTGATGCGGGCCTAAGGCGCCGCGCAATCGATCACATTGAACTTTGTCATGATGTTCCCGCTTGTGGTTTATAAACAAATAGTTTACGGTGTCCGGCATGATTCTGAGTTTCCGTTGCCCTGAAACCGCAAAGCTTTTTCGTCGTCAACGCGTGCGCAAGCTTCCACCAGGGATACAGCAACGAGCCTATTCCAAGCTAAACCAGATTGATGCGGCAGTACTGATCGACGACTTGCGCCTACCGCCGTCGAATCGACTGGAAGCCTTGAAAGGCCGCCGCGCCGGAGAACACAGCATCCGAATCAATGAGCAATGGCGTGTCTGCTTCATTTGGACTAACGCTGGTGTCACCCAGGTCGAAATCGTCGACTACCACTGAGGATTGTTTCGTATGGCCAAGAAGCTTGCTCCCGTCCATCCTGGCGTCTATCTGCGCCAAACTTTGGCAGAAATTGACATCAGCGCCCGTCAACTCGCTTTGCATATCGGCACTACGCCAATGCGACTCTCATTGGTGTTGCGCGGTCTGCGTCCGGTGAGTGCAGATCTCGCCCTGCGGCTGGAGCGCGCGCTCGGCCAAAGCGCTGGCTATTGGGTCAACCTGCAGGCACGCTACGAGTTGGAGACTGCCACGGATTCTGTTGATCTGGCGCTGACCAAAATTGGTTTATTGACCGGCATCGATGGCGCTCTCGCCAGCAAAAAATCGGTGGCGGCGTGGGCGGCGCGGATTTAATCCAGTCAAATCCCACTTCGGTTCGTCGCTGGCCACCAGACCGTCCACTGCCAGGCTGCCAGGCGACGGCAACGCGACCGGTGCCGAGTGGTGTGCAGCAATGCGCTTGCTGGCGATCAGCCGCTGCCGCAGCATGACGGTTGGCACTATGGCGGCGGCGGTTTCTGCTTGACTATTGGCCGCCATGCCGCTCGAATCAAACCCCAGCCGGGACCCTTGCTTGCCGAATCTAGCCACCGCTACCGCGGCCCTGCGCCTGCAGGCGGTTCACAAACACTACGGCGCACAGCTCGCGCTTGCCGGGCTGGATATCGACGTCCAGCCGGGCGAGATTTTCGGCTTGCTGGGGCCGAACGGTGCCGGCAAATCCACCGCGCTGCATATCGCCACCGGTTTGCTCGGAGTCGATCGCGGCAGCGTGCAAGTGCTGGGTGGCGATCCGCGACAACCGGCCTTGCGTCGCCGTTTTGGCATTGCGCCGCAGCGTTTGTCGTTGTACGAGCACCTCAGCGGCCGCGAAAATCTGACGTTTTTCGCGCGTTGCCATGGCCTCAGCGGTGAGCATCTTCGGCACCGGGTGGACGCGGCCTTGGCATTTGTTGCGTTGGCGGATCGGGGCCGGGATCGCGTCGGCGCCTACTCGGGCGGCATGCAGCGGCGGCTGAATATTGCGGCGGCCATTTGCCACGATCCGGAATTGATCTTGCTCGACGAGCCTACCGTCGGTGTCGATCCGCAATCGCGCAATGCGATCTTCGACAATGTACTGGCGCTCAAACGCCAGGGCCGCACGGTGGTCTACACCACCCATTACATGGAAGAGGCCGAGCGGCTGTGTGATCGCATCGCCATCGTCGATCGCGGTCGGCTGTTGGCGGTGGATACGCTCAACGGTTTGCTCAAGACCTACGGCGGCAACCCGCAATTGCGCATTCGCCGCGCCGGCGTAGAACAGGCGATCACCACGGCGACGCCGATGGTCGAACTGGAACGGGCGATCGCCGACGGCGGCGTGGAGGCATTTGCCTGGTCGCCGCCGTCGTTGGAACAAGTATTTCTTGGCCTGACCGGCCGCGCTTTGCGAGATCGCCCATGACCGCCATTCTGGCGCTGGCTTTGAAAGATTTGACGCTGTTACTGCGCAATCGGGCCACGCTGTTTTTTACTTTCGTCTGGCCGTTGTTGATGGCGATCGGCTTCGGCCTGATGTTCGGCGGCGGCGGCGGCGACAAAGCCAAAATGCGCGTGTTGCTCGACGATCAAGACCACAGTGTGGCGTCGCGGGCCCTGTTCGATGGATTGCTGGCGCTGGATCTGTTGGCGCTTCAGGCCAGCGATACGGCCAGCGCCCGGGCCCAGGTCAAACACGGCCGGGCGGTCGCGCTGATCGAGATTCCCAAAGGCTACGGAGCAGCCAGTGAGCGGCTGTTCTACGGCGTGCCGGCGTCGGTGCGGTTGCTGATTGACCCCAGTCGTCAGGCCGAGATCAGCATGCTGCAAGGTCTGTTGATGCAGGTGGCGTCACAGGACCTGGGGCGCAAACTCAGCGGACTCGGCAGCGACCGGAAATGGTTGCAGACGTCGCGCGCTGACAGCGCCAGCCTGCCGGAGGATCAGCGGCAACCGTTCAACAACCTGTTCGATGCGCTGGAAAAATTGCCGGCGGCAACGCCGTCAGGTTCCGCCACGGACGGAGCGGCCCCGGCCTGGCAACCGTTGCAAGTGACCACCGAATCGCTGCAAAGTGTCCGCCGGGGCCCGCGCAATCCGTTCGCGATTTCGTTTCCGCAGGGCATTCTTTGGGGCCTGGTCGGCTGCCTGATGGGCTTTGCCACCGGGTTTGCGCAAGAACGCGAACAGGGCACCTGGCTGCGCCTGCGCACCGGCCCGATGCGCAGTGTCGATCTGCTGCTGGGCAAAGCCTTGGCGGCGTTGATCGCGTTGCTCGCGGTGCAAGTTTTATTGCTGCTGCTCGCGCGCCTGCTGTTCGGCCTGGTGCCGGTCTCGCTACCCGCGCTGGCATCGGTAATTTTCGCCAGTGCCATTGCCTTCACCGGGATGATGCTGCTGATCGCCAGTGCCGGCCACACCACCCAAGGCGTATCCAGCGCCGGTTGGGCCGCGTTGATGCCGCTGATGATGATCGGTGGCGGCATGATTCCGTTGATCGCCATGCCGGCCTGGATGGCCAAGGTGTCTGCCTTCAGCCCGATGAACTGGTCGCTGCGCAGTATCGAAGGCGCGATCTGGCGTGGCTATGCCTGGTCGGACTATCTGTGGCCGCTGACCGGATTGCTGCTGCTCGGTGTGCTCGGTTTTGCGATTGGCGCCTACCGCCTGGCGCGGGCGCTGGATTGACTACTGGCCGACGATCATCTGCCGCAGTTGCGCCGAGACGCGGAGAAACTCGTTTTGCAGTTGTGCCACCAGCAGCACCGGATCGCTGAGGCCGCCACTGCGCGCGCCTTGTTCGATGCGCTTGGACATGTCGCTGAGCAGCAGGGCACCAAGGTTGGCGCTGGTGGATTTCATCGAGTGGGCCGGGGCAATCAAAGCGTCGATGTCGTTGCTGTGGGCGGCGCGCTCCAGCACCGCCATGTTTTTGGGGGTGTCTTCGAGATAGACGCGGACCAGATCGGCAAAATCGCTGCCCATCAGGTCGATCAAATCGTTGGCGACGCGCAGATCAATGGCGGCGCCCTCGTTGCGGCTGCCCGGCGTGATCGGTTGCGGCGCAACCGCTGGCGCCACCACCCGGTGGCTGGTCGACGAGGCGGCGGCGGCCGACAGCTGGGAGGTCGCACCGGGTGGCAACCATTTGCGCAACATTTGTTCGATCAGGGCCCGATTGAGCGGCTTGCTCATGTAATCGTCCATGCCGGCGGCCAGACATTTTTCGCGATCACCGACCATGGCGTTGGCGGTCATCGCGATGATCGCCAATTTGCCGATGCTGCCTTCCTCCTGCAGCTTGCGCATGTGGCGGGTGGCGGTGTAGCCATCCATGATCGGCATCTGGCAATCCATCAGCACCGCATCGAATGCCTTGGCCGCTGCCAGATCGACGCCTTCCTTGCCGTTTTCGGCGGTTTCGAAGCTGACCCCGATCAGCGCCAGCAGCCGCTGTGCCACCTGCCGATTGACCGGATTGTCCTCCACCAGCAACACATGCCCGCCAACGCCGGTGCCCTGGTGGCTGGTGGCCGCGGTTGCCCTCGGCGCAGCACTGGCCGCTGCTGGCGCCAGCGCAGCGGATGGCGCTTCGTTGACCAGCGGCTGGCCGGGCTCGCGCGACAACACCGGCTCCAGCAGACCCTGCATGGCGGTGCGCAATTCGGCATCGACAAAGCTGCGGCTGATGATCGCCGAGTGCGGCGCCATGCGCACCTCTTCGGGTAGTTGGTCATCGCCGCTGAGGCACAGAATGCGCAGTGCATCCAGGCCGGGTTCGCGCAACACATTGCGCAAAATGGCCAGCGCGGTGGCGCGCATCGAACCGAAATCGAGCAGCAGAAAATCGTAAGCAAAGCTGCCACTGCTGGAAGCCTTGAGTTTGACCACAACGTCGGTGGCGATGTTGTTCAGCACGGCTTGTGCGCTCCACTTGCCGAACAAGTCGCTGAGCCGCTTCTGCATGGCCTGGTCGCCGCTGACGATCATCGCGCGGGCGCCATCGATACTGCTGCGCCCGGGCACCACATCACCGAGCGCTTTGGCCAACGGCAAGGTGAACCAGAAAATGGAACCGCGACCCGGCTCGGACTTGACGCCGATCTGGCCCCCCATCAAATCGACGATGCGTTTGCAAATAGACAGCCCGAGGCCGGTGCCGCCAAAGGTACGGGTGGTGGAGTTATCGGCCTGGCTGAACTCTTTGAACAAGCGGCCCTGGGCTTCCAGCGGAATCCCCATGCCGGTGTCTTTTACGGCGAACAACAATTCGGTATGGGTGCGGGTCTCTGAACGCTTGGAGACCTGGATCATGATGCTGCCGCGTTCGGTGAACTTGATCGCATTGCTGACCAGGTTGGTCAGCACCTGGCGCAGCCGGGTCGGGTCGCCGCGGCCGGCGACGCGGACATTGGGATCGATCACGGCGCTGAACTTGAGGCCTTTGTGCTCGGCGTTCTTGCCCATCAGGCGAGCGACACCGTCGACAATCTCTTTCAGGTTCAGACCGACGCTTTCGAGTTCCAATTTGCTGGCATCGAGCTTGGAAAAATCCAGAATGTCGTCAACGATCGACAGCAGTTGCCGCGCCGAGCTGTAGGCGGTGCTGATGTAATCGCGTTGATCGTTGGCCAGCGGCGTGCTCATCACCAGATCGAGCAGCGGAATAATGCCGTTCAGCGGGGTACGGATCTCGTGGCTCATGGTGGCGAGAAACTCGCCCTTGGCCATCACCGCGGCCTCGGCGGCCTGCTTCGCTGACAGCAGTTCACGCTCGGCGCTACGCAGGCGCTCAAGCTCCACTTTCAGTGCGGCGAGGTCGGCGTCGCCTGCGCTACTGGTGACCCGGTGGATGGTCTTGGTGGCCGCCGGCAGGGGTGCCGCTGGCGCCGCCGTCGCTGCCGCCAGCCAGTGTTGGCGGGCTTGGCGAAGCGGCCTGAGCAAGCCGATCCACAACAGCGCAAAACAAATCGCTGCCAAGGCCGCCGCCCCCAGATGCAGCGTAGGCGATGCTGCCAGCAGCGGGCTCGCCACCGCCACTGCCGCCAGGCCCAGCAAGCCACAGGGCCAAGTCCACCAGGACGCCTTCGGCATCGTCAAGTCAGCAAACGGTGGGACGTTGTTCTTGTCGGACATGAGGGTTCCTGAAATCAAAGAGCGGCAGCGGCAAAATCGAATTCCAGTTCCTGGCTCGCCGGTTGCACGAAATTGCCCTGGATGTAATCAACACCGGTGGTCCACAGCGCGGCGGCGCATTGCGCGTCTTCCACCCGCGGGGCGACGATGCGGATGCCGAGCTCGCGCACTTTGGTGATGGTTTGGCGGAGTTCGGCGCGCACCTTGGGGGTTTGTCCGTCCACGCCAGTAAAGCGCGGCGAAATCTTGACGAATTCGGCGGCAACGTGCTGCAACAACTGGAAATTGGCCATCGTCGGTTCAAACTGGCTGAGGCAAATTTTGACGCCGAGGGACTTCATCTGTTCGGCAAAAAACGCGGTCTGGCGCACCCGCGATACGGCGTCTGGGGTGCGCAACTGGATGACCAGATGCTCGGCGTTGGCCCGGCGCGTATCGATGACCTGCTTCAGCCAACTGGCGCGCTGGGCGTCGTTGATGCTCTCGATCGACTGGCTGACAAACAACCGCAGCGGGTGGCCGTCGCGCTGGCGCTCGGCGATCACCATCAAGGCGCGCGACAACACCCAGCGGTCGATACCCTGGGTCAATCCGGCGCGTTCGGCGATCGGCATCAGCGCCGAGCCGGTATACAGTTTGCCGCCGTCGCCGCGCAGTCTGAGCAACACTTCGAATTGCGCTTCGCCGCCGCCACGCAACGAGGCAATGGGTTGATAGAGCAATTGGAACTGGTCGTGCTTGAGCGCGGCACGGATCAGTTCGGTGAGCTCGGCATCGTCGCCATCGACGGTGCTGGTCACCGCCACCTGAAACAGCTGGGCGCGTTTGTCGACGGAAGATCGGCTCAGCGCGGCGGTGCGCTCGGCGGCATTGAGCAGGCTGCCGGTATCGCCCAGATTCTGGCCAAAGCCAGCGATGCCGATGCACGCGGCAATCGAAATACTTTGTTCACCCGACTCGAACAAATGTTCGCCAAACGCGTGCCGCAATGACTCGGCGAACTCGACCATGGCGGCTTCACTCTGCGCGTGCAGCAGCAAGAAGAAACTGGTGTCGCCGTAGCGTGCGGCAAGATCGGTGGCCGAGAGTTGTTGCGCGATGAAGGCGCCGACCTGGGCGAGCAATTGTTCGAAGGCAATCAGCCCCAGGCGCTCGCGCAACGGTTGCACGCCATCGAGCAGCAGGAACAATACACCGCCCTGGTCGAGCGCTTCGCCGGCCAGCAAGTCGCTGATCCGTTCGAGCACGTAGCCACGGTCATACAGTCCGCTGACCGGGTCGCGTGGGTTTTGCGCCTGCACCCGGCGCAGCGTAGCGCGCGCCCGACGCACCCGATTGGTGACCGCAGAAATCAGATGCTTGGGGCGGATCGGCTTTTCCAGATAGTCGTCGCCGCCCACCGCGAGCGCATCGAAGCGTTTTTCTTCGTCGTGTTCCCCGGATAAAAACACGATCGGGATGTTGATGTAGGCCGGCCGCTCGCGAATCAACGTGGTGAGTTCAATGCCATCGCAATCCGGCATGTACAGGTCCATCAGAATCAATTCCGGATCGAAGCCGTCGAGTTCGGCGAGTGCCGCCATCGGGTCGTTGACGGCGCGGGTTTCCATACCGGCCTTGCGCAAGATCGATTCGGCGAACATCGCCTGCGAGCGGTCGTCTTCGATAATCAGCACGCGATAAGGATCCGAGGTATCGGCATCGAGCAGTTCTAGAATCCGCGCCTGCACTTCGTTGTCGGCTTGCGGCAGCAGGATGAAGGCGTCGGCGCCGGCACGCATGGCCCGCAGGCGCAGGCTCATTTCCGGCGATTCGGTAAACACCGTCAGCGCCACCCGGTTGTTGCTGCGGCTGCGCACCACCCGCAAGGCTTCGCCGATCGCCTCCAGCGATTCCACAAACGGCGCATCGATGATCACCATCGCTGGCGCGAACGCGGTCAAGTACTCCTTGAGCTCATCGACGCTTTCCAAACCTTCGACCGGATATTGCAGCGTGCGCAGACGCTGGTCGATCTGCTTGGACAGCGCCGAATCATCGGCCAGGTGCAAGACCCGCTTATCTTGCGCCGATAGGGTTGGCGGGTGCCGCGTCGGTGCCACCACGGCGCTGGCCGGTGCGGCTTCGGCGGCCACCGTCGGCAGCGCCGCCGGTGGCCGATCGACCAGCGCCGCGACCGGCGCCAGCACCGCCTCCGCCGGTGCCGCCGTATCGCGCCAACGCTGCCAGTAATTCGCTGGCGGTGCCACCGCGTTGGCATAGGCAAAAGGCGCTGGCGCGATCAGCAGTCCGGGGCCAGCCGTGCCGAGCGCCGTCGGCCGCGACGGTCCGGCTTGGCGCGCGGCGATCCGTTGCAGGGCATCGAGCAATTTGGCGAAAGTGGCGGATTGCTCGGTGTTGGGCAGACGCACCTGTTCCATCGACGGCGTCAGCAATTGCTCCAAGCCAAACAGCAGCTCACCGGCATCGAGCACGCCGTAACGGCCGCAGGCGCCGGCCAGGTTTTGTACTTCCTGATAAAACAAGGTGAGCGCATTGATATCCCAGCCACCGACACACAGACGACGGCCGCGCCGAATCTGCGTATCCAGCCGCTTGGGCAGGTACTTCAGAAATGCCTGCCGCAGTTCCGCGCGTTTTTGTGCTTCGTCCTGGCTTGGCATGTTCCTTGGGGCCATTCCTTGTGACTAACGAACCGAATGAACGCTATCGCGAGTTTTCATCATCCAACGGCAATCAGGCGGATCGACCCGCCGCTGCGATCCGGCCTGCGGCCGCACCGAGGCCAGCACAGCCTGGCCAATATAGCAATCAACCTACCACCCCGAAGCTCAAAACGGCTTGACTACCACCAACAGCACAATCGCCACCAACAGCACCGAGGGTACTTCGTTGTAAATCCGGAACCAGCGTTCACTATGCCGATTGCGGCCGTCGCGAAATTGCGCGGTGAGGCCGATCAAGCTCAGGTGATAAACCACCAGCAGCGCCACCAAAACCAGTTTGAGGTGCAGCCAGCCGTGCAGCAACCAGTCGCTGCTGACCACGGCGCGGGCGTTGCCGAACCACCAGCCGAGCAGACCGATGCCAAAAATCATCGCCAGCACGCCGCCGATGTGGGTGATCCCAAGCAGCCGTCGCTCCATGATGACGAAGCGCTCGTGCGCCGCCTTGTCCTGGCTGCCAACGTGATAGACGAACAACCGCGGCAAGTAGAACAGTCCGGCGAACCAGGTGACCACGAAAATAATGTGAAAAGCCTTCAGCCAGAGCATGTTCGAAGATCCTTAGGGAAGCCAACTGGCTGGGGCGCACGGTCGCTGGCAGCTAAAGTTCAGGGCTAGCGGCTAGCCGCATCGGGTAGCCAAACCACCAGCGAAGTCCATCCATTTATTCAAGTTGCTCAATAGTATAGCGGTTGCTTGTGAGTGCAATCCGAGCAAACGCTGCGGTACCCTTGAATTGCCAAGCCATCCAAACCGCTGCTGACTCTCGCCCGCAGCGTGGCTACAATGCGCACCCCCGTTCGGTGCCGGTGGCAAACGCCGCGGACCCGAAGCAACACCAAAAAAAAACGAACCGTGCTGATGACTGCCTTGTCTGTGTCGCTCTCCAATGCGCTGACTGCCCTACCCGCCGGTGACCCGGCGCTACCGGCGCTGAGCGAGTGCGTGCAGCGGGCGATGCGTGGTTATTTGCAGCGTGCTGGCGTCGATGTCGCCGGCGGTTTGTACCAACTGGTGCTCGATGAAGTCGAGGCGCCGTTGTTGCGCGAAGTGTTGCGGCACACCGAAGGCAACTTGAGCCGCGCCGCCGAACTGCTGGGGATCAGTCGCGCTACGCTCCGCAAGAAACTCGCCGTGCATGCCATCGGTGGTTGATCGCTATACTGCGCCACCCCAATCTGGTTGGAATCGATGATGACTGCGACCGCTGCCGTGGCCGTTCGGCGTGCCTTGTTGTCGGTCTCCGACAAAACCTCACTGATCGAGCTCGCGCGGGCACTGATCGAGCTCCAAGTCGAGCTGATTTCTACCGGCGGCACCGCCGCTGCCCTGCGTGCGCACGGCCTGCCGGTGCGTGATGTCGCCGAGCTCACCGGGTTTCCGGAAATGATGGACGGTCGCCTGAAGACTTTGCACCCGCGGGTGCACGGCGGACTGCTCGGCCGCGTTGAACAAGATCACGAGGCGATGGCGGCGCACGGCATCTTGCCGATCGACTTGCTGGTGGTGAACCTGTACCCGTTTGCGGCCACCGTGGCGCGGTCGGCGGTGACTTTTGACGAAGCCATTGAAAATATCGACATCGGCGGCCCGGCGATGCTGCGGGCAGCGGCCAAAAATCATCAGCGCGTAGCGGTGCTGACCGACCCGGTGGATTATCCCGCGCTGATCGCCGCCTTGCGTGGTGGTGGCAGCGATCTGGCGTTGCGGCGGACGCTCGCCGCCAAGGCATTCACCCATTGCGCCCGCTACGACGGCCTGATTGGTCAGTGGCTGAGTGCCCGGGTCGATCCGCTGGCAGCACCGGCGCCATGGCCTTCCGTGTTGCAGCCGGCGTTCGATCTGGCGATGCCGTTGCGCTATGGTGAAAACCCGCACCAACGCGGCGCGCTGTATCGGGAACCGGGGCTGGGCAGTGGCCAAATCGCTGGCGCCCGGTTGTTGCAGGGCAAGGAGCTTTCCTACAACAACATCGCCGACGCCGACGCCGCACTCGAGTGCGTGAAGCTGTTTACCGAAGCCCCCGCCTGCGTCATCGTCAAGCACGCCAATCCCTGCGGCGTTGCCGTTGCCGCCGATTTGCTTGCGGCCTATGACGCGGCTTATGCCGGCGACCCGCTGTCGGCGTTCGGCGGCATCATCGCCTGCAATCGGCCGCTGGATCTGGCGACCGCGCAAGCGATTCTGCGGCGCCAGTTCGTCGAAGTCGTGGTTGCCCCGGAAATCGAACCGGCGGCGCTGTTGGCATTTGCCGCCAAGCCCAATGTGCGCGTGCTCGCCTGCGGTGCCTGGCCGCTGGCAACGACCGCGGTGACCGCGACGCTGGACTGCAAACGCATCCACGGCGGCCTGCTGGTGCAAGACCGCGACCACGACTGCTTGAGCGACGCTGACCTGCGCGTGGTCAGCCAACGCCAGCCCGACGCTGGCGAAATGATCGACCTGCGATTTGCCTGGCGGGTGGCGATGATGGTCAAGTCCAATGCCATCGTTTATGCGCGCGGGCAACGCAGCATCGGCATTGGTGCCGGCCAGATGAGCCGGGTGATCAGCGCAAAGATTGCCGCCATGAAAGCCGCCGAAGCCGGGCTTGAAGTGGCCGGCGCGGTGCTCGCGTCGGATGCTTTTTTTCCGTTTCGCGATGGCATCGACGCCGCCGCCGAAGCCGGTATCCGCGCGGTGATCCAGCCCGGTGGATCGATCCGCGACGCCGAAGTGATTGCGGCCGCCGATCAACACCACTTGGCCATGGTATTTACCGGCGTGCGGCATTTTCGGCATTGATGCGCGATCCACCACTCGGCAAGGACAAACGATGAAACTGCTGGTCATTGGCGGTGGTGGCCGCGAGCATGCGCTGGCCTGGAAACTCCAAAGCTCGCCGCGTGTGCGTGAGGTGCTGGTCGCTCCCGGCAACGCCGGTACCGCCGCCGAGCCCGGCGTGCGCAACGTCGCGGTGGCGGTGGACGATCTCGACGCGCTGCTGGCGCTGGCCCAGTCCGAGGCGATCGACCTCACCGTGGTCGGACCGGAGGTGCCGCTGGTGCTCGGCATCGTGGATCGCTTCGAAGCCGCTGGTTTGCGGATCTTCGGGCCGCGTCGAGCGGCCGCCCAACTGGAAGGCTCGAAGGCTTACGCCAAAGCGTTTTTGGCGCGCCACCAGATTCCGACGGCGGGCTACGCGGTATTCACCGAACTGGCGCCGGCCTTGGCGCACGTCCGCCAACTGGGCGCACCCATCGTAATCAAGGCCGATGGCCTCAAAGCCGGCAAAGGCGTGGTGGTGGCGATGCAGTTGGCAGAGGCCGAAGCGGCCCTGCTCGAGCTGCTCGGATCGACCCCAACCGGAGCCGGCGCGCCGGTGGTGATCGAACGTTTTCTGGAAGGCGAAGAGGCCAGCTATATCGTCCTCTGCGATGGCCAACACGCCCTGCCGATGGCCAGCAGCCAGGACCACAAACGCCGCGATGCCGGCGACTTGGGACCCAACACCGGCGGCATGGGTGCCTATTCACCAGCACCGGTGGTCAGCGCTGAAATCGATCAACGGGTGATGGCGACGGTGATCCTGCCAACGCTGGCCGGCATGGCCGCCGATGGCGCGCCGTTTCGGGGTTTTCTGTATGCCGGATTGATGATTCGTGGCGACGGCGATCTCCAGGTGTTGGAGTTCAACGTGCGCTTGGGTGATCCGGAAGCGCAACCGATCTTGTTGCGCCTGCGCTCGGATTTGCTCGAGCTGATCGAGGCCGCGTTGGCTGGCCAACTCGATCGGGTCAACGCGCACTGGGACCCACGCCCGGCGGTCGCCGTGGTCATCGCCGCCGCTGGCTACCCGGGCGCGGTGCATGGCGGCGAGGTGGTTTGCGGCCTCGACGCCGCTGCCCTGCCCGACAGCAAAATCTTTCACGGCGCCACCCGCAGCGAGCACAACCAGGTACTGACCAGTGGCGGCCGCGTGTTGACCGTGTGCGCGCTCGGTGCAGATATCGGCGCGGCGCGGAATCGCGCCTATCAGGCGCTGGCACCGATCCATTTTGCCGGCGGCTTTTATCGCTCCGATATTGCCCATCTGGCGCTGCGGCGCTGAACCGGCAGGTCGCCGCCAGCAGCGCCGAGCCGACACCCGGGGAACCTGCGGCGATCCGGGCATGGTCGGTTGCGGCGCTACGCGCCTTGCACCGACCTACCTGCCGCGAGCTCCGCGTTCAGTGCCCGCCAACGCTCCGGGGTGCCGACATCGTGCCAAACGCCGGTGAGTCGTTCAACGCTGACCAGACCCTCGCGGGCTGCGGCGGTGAGTAGCGGTGCCAATGGAAACGTACCGGGCCGATGACCATCGAGCAGCTCGGGGCGCACCACACTGATACCGGCCAGGGTGTACCAGGGCGCCGCCGGTTCTGCGTCGGCCGAAGCTGGCAACAACGCCGAAACCGCGCGCTCAAATGCGCCCAGTGGACGCGACTCGGGCAGCGCCACCAAAACCAGATGGGCAAGGCCGCTGGGTTGCTCGGGCAAGCGAGCAAAATCGTAGTCGCTCCAGATATCGCCATTGACCACGATGAACGGCGCCGGCCCCAATTGGGGCAGCGCGTGCAGTAGGCCGCCGCCGGTTTCCAGCGGCTCGGCACCTTCAAAGCAATAGTGCAGGTGGACGCCGAAATCGCTGCCGTCACCGAGCACGGCGGGAAATTGCGCGGCCAGCCACGAGGTGTTGATGACAATATCGCCGACACCAATCGCCGCCAATTTTTCGATCTGCCAGACAATCAGCGGTTTGCCGCCCACGCTGAGCAGCGGCTTGGGCGTATGCAGACTGAGCGGCCGCATCCGCTCGCCCTTGCCGGCGGCAAAAATCAGCGCCCGCATCGCCGCGCTCCGCCGCCACCGCAATCGCCATTGACCGCGGCCCACCAGCGCCGGGTCCGGGCAACGATTGGTGTCCAGCACACGCTCTGCATGCTCAGCCGAGCTCCGCTAGTGGCTCGTGCTGGTGCTCAGGCGATGCCTCCACGCTGGCCTGGCTGACATCGCGATCGCCGATTTTGTCCCGCAGCCATTCGGCGAAGGGGCCGAGTTCACGATTACCGGCCGCGACATCGAGCACATATTTCAGCGTCAGCGGCAGGTCTTTGAGGTATTGCGATTTGCCGTCGCGGTAGTGCAGCCGACAGAAAATGCCGAGCACCTTGAGGTGCCGTTGCAGGCCCATCCAATCGAACCAGCGCTTGAAGCGCAGCTCGCGATCTTCGATCAAGCCGGCCTTGGCCAGTCGATCCCGATACTGGTTGACGTAGCCCATTACCTGCGCCTGCGGCCATTCGATGTAGCAGTCGCGCAGCAGCGACACCAGGTCGTAAGTGACCGGGCCTTTGACCGCATCCTGAAAATCGATGATGCCCGGATTGCCGTTGGCCAACTGCATCAGATTGCGGCTGTGATAGTCGCGGTGGACAAACACCTGCGGCTGCTCCAACGCCGAGCTGACCAATTTCTGGAACATGCGCTTGAGGATCAGGCGTTCACTGGCGCTCGGCACAATCCCCAGATGGCGACCCAAAAACCACTCTGGAAACAAATCCAGTTCTGCCTGCAAACGCCCTTCGTCATACACCGGCAGGCCGCTGGGTCGTATCCGCAACTGCATGCCATAGAGCGCATTGAGCGCGTCTCGATAGAGCAGGTCGGCGCTGTCGGCGTTGAGCGCGTCCAGATAATTGACCGTGCCCAGATCACCCATCAGCACGAAGCCGTCTTGCCGGTTGTGGGCCAGCACTTCGGGTGCCGACAGCGACACCGCCCGCAGCCGCCGGTTGACCTCCAGCCAGGGGTTGATGTCTTCCTGCGCTGGTGGCGCATCCATCACGATGAACGCACTACCGCGACTACGCAGTCGGTAATAACGGCGAAAACTGGCGTCACTCGATGCTGCCTCGATGCGCTTGATCTCGGCGTCGTTGAGGGCATTGCGTAACCAGTTCAGCAGTTGTTGCTCGCGCTTTTTGTCCATGACCTTTGGCGGTGCGGCTAGGGCGGCGAGTGTAGCGAGGTCTTCGGCACCCCACTCGATCCGCTGCCAGCTGAAGGATGCCGGAACAGCAGGCGAACAGTTCGCTTCGCCGTTCCGGTTTCCGCGCTATTTTGCGAACCCATTTTCAGTCACCAGGCGCACCGCATGAATCGCAGACCGTTGAAGCTGTTACTGCTGTTGTGGTTGGCACTGCCGGGCGCCAGTTCGGTGTCGGCGGCGGATCCAGCAGCCGCGGAGGCCGCCACGGACCACGGCGCCACCCTGCTCAAAACCGTGCTGGTTACCGGCACGCAACCGGGGCCAGGTTTGTGGCAGGTCAGCAAAGACGGCCACGTGCTGTGGCTGCTGGGCAATGTCTCGCCGGTGCCAAAAAAGATGCAATGGAACGCCAGCGAAGTGGAGCAGATCATCGCGCGATCCGGAGCGGTATTGGCGCCACCGGCGTTTGTGTTCGATGCCGATGTCGGGTTCTTCAAAATGTTGTTTCTGCTGCCGAAACTGCTGAAAACGCGGAAAAACCCGGAGCACCTGCCACTGGCCAAACGGGTCAACGCGGGCGACTACGCACGCTGGCTGGTGCTGAAGCAGCGCTATCTCGGCAAAAATACCAAGGTCGAAAGTTACCGACCCATTTTTGCCGCCCAGACTTTGTACGATGACGCCATCGCCAGAGTGGGGCTGTCCAACCGCAGCGTCGCCAACAAAGTGATCCGCAAGGCGACCAGCAAGCGCCAATTGAAAGCCACGCCGACCTTGGTGAAAATCAAGATCGAAGACAGCAAAGCCCTGCTGAAAGATTTCAACGCCACCACGCTCAACGACACCGAATGTTTTTCGAAAATCCTCACCCATCTTGATGCCGATCTGGAGACGATGGCCGACCGCGCCAACGCCTGGGCCACCGGCGACCTGGAGATGTTGCGTGCCCTGCCCTACACCGACCCCAGTCGGGTGTGCATGGATGCGGTCTTCAACGACGGCATTTTCATGAAGCGCGGCATCGGCATGGAGGCGGTTCGCGCCCAGGCCAAAGCCACCTGGCTGGCCGCTGCCGAAGCCGCCATCAAGCAATATCCCACCAGCTTCGGCAGCTTGCCGATGGCGCAGATCCTGAAAGCCGATGGCTATGTGGCCGCCTTGCGCGACCGTGGTTACACGGTGACCGCACCCGATGCCGAGGCGGCAGCCACTTCGTCAGCGCCCTAGCCGTTCAGGCGCACGCCGGTGGCGGACTTCAGCGCGTGCGCAGCCGAAACCGCTCGCGGTAAGGTCGCTGCTAGCGAATAAGGCGTTGCGCAGAAATAACTTGCGCAGATTGCGCAGGACTTTCGTTCGCCTGCAAGGCGCACAAAGGGGAGC
>PEUI01000108.1:0-5251 GCA_002785585.1 Lysobacterales bacterium CG02_land_8_20_14_3_00_62_12 | reverse complement strand
TAAGCCTGTTACACTGCGCCCGATGAGCCGCCGAAGCATCCAGCATGTATTCGCCAATGCCAGCCGGTTGCTGTTGGCGGTGGCGCTGCTATTTGCGACCGGACCCTGGTCTGGGTTACTGGCGGCGTCGCGAGTGGCCGATTGCGTGCACATGATGAGCCCGATGCAACACGGCGCTGGCAGCCACCACTGTCACTGCGTGGGTATGAGCGGCGATCACGACATGCCCAATAGTGGCAAACACGGTTCCACATGCAGTGGTGACTGTGCCGCGCTGTGCGCGGTGAGCGGTTTCGGTGCGTTGCCCGCTGAAATAGCGTTTACCGGTTTGCAGTTGAATGCGGCGTCGCCACTCCCGCGTTTTGGCGTACACGCGCCGTCGCTATCCACTCCGTCGGCACTGCGCCCACCGATTTCCATCTGATTGCCTGACTGCTCCGGTCGCCGTTGCGGCCGGCCGTTGATTGCAATAGATAGGAATCGTCATGATCTCATTGTCTCCGAATCGCCGCGCCCGCGCGCGCGGCAATAGCGCTTTGACCACTACGCGGCGCGCTAGCCGTACCAACGCGATATACCAACGCCGCACGCCAGCGGCCAGTCTCATTGTCTTTCTGCTTGCCGGGGTCGCGACGGACGTGGCCGCGCGAGCGCCGACCGAGCCGGTAGCGACACTGGCCGAGCCAGCGCTGGCGACGCCGGAATTGTTCTTGACTGCACTGACCTTGCCCGAGGCGCTGCGCATCGCGGTGGATGGCAACCCCGGTCTGGCCGAGATGCGCTCGCGTGCGCAAGCTGCGGCGCAGGTGCCGTCGCAGGCCGGTAGCTTGCCCGATCCCAAGATCAACCTGAATGCGCTCAACCTGCCGGTGGACACCTTCAGCCGCAGCCAGGAAGCGATGACCCAGATGCAGTTTGGGGTCAGTCAGAGTTTCCCGTTTCCCGGTACCTTGCGCTTGCGCCGCGAAGCGGCCACGTATGAGGCCGAAGCGGCTAGTCTGTCGGTCGACGAGGCCCGGCTGCGGCTGTTGCGCGACGTCAAGAAAGCCTGGTGGGAATTGGCCTATCTCGACCGCGCGATGGCGATCATTCGCGACAATCTGACCCTGATTGATCAGTTCATCGACATCGCCAATACGAAGTATGGCGTTGGCAAGGGATTGCAACAGGACGTGCTGCTCGGCCAAGTGGAACGTGGCCGTTTGCATGATCGCATGCTGCAACTACAGGGCATGCGCGGGGTCATGGCCGCACGGCTCAATGCGTCGCTGGCGCGGCCACAGAACGCATTGGTGAAGTTGCCTGAGCGGATCGACGAAGCGTTACCCAGCTTGCCGGTGCCGGGGCAATTCATCAGCGAAGCCGAGCAACAACGGCCGCTGCTGGCCGTGCTGGCCAACAAGGTCAAGGCCGCCGAGGCGAATCGCGAGCTGGCAGAAAAATCGCGGTATCCGAACTTCAGCCTCGGCGCCAACTACGGTTTCCGCGATGGCATGAACCCGAACGGTAGCAGCCGTGCGGACTTTTTCAGCGTCATGTTGAGCGTGGATATTCCGCTCTACGCGGGCAACAAACAACGGCGGTTGATCAGCCAGCGCAGCGCTGAGTTGTCCGCACAGAATGATGCCCTGCTCGACACCCGCAACCAGGTCAGCGCCGAAGTGCAGGCCGCCTGGTATGCGTTCTCGCAAGCGCAGGAACAAAGCCAGTTGTTTCGCGGCGGCATCATTCCGCAAAGCCGCCAGACGGTGGAATCGATGCTGGCCGGCTATCAGGTCAACAAGGTGGACTTTCTCAATCTGGTGCAGTCGCAGATCAGTCTGTACAACTTCGAACAACAGTATTGGCGCGCGCTGACCCAGGCGCGCCAGGCCCTTGCGGATCTGGCCGCCGCTTCAGGACAGGAGTCGATCGATGAAAACTAAAACTATCCTTGTGGTCGGCCTGACCTTGCTGATCGGTATCGGCGCCGGTTTCGGGTTTTCGCGCTGGCTGGCTCCGGCCGCATCGACGCAGAGCGACGGCGGCGAACGCAAGCCGCTGTATTACCGCCATCCGATGAATCCGGAGGTTACCTCCAAGGTACCGGCCAAAGACAACATGGACATGGACTATGTGCCGGTGTACGCCGATGAGGCGGCCGCTGGCGGTGGGGTGGCGGGTAGCGTGCGGGTGGATCCAGCGACGGTGCAAAGCTTCGGTGTCCGCACCGCAGCGGCGAAACTTCAGACCATGACCCGCGATGTCTTTACCGTCGGCCGGGTCGATTACGACGAGAAAAAACTCAGCCGCTTCCATCCCAAGGTAGAGGGCTGGATCGAGCGCCAGCCAGTCGATGAAACCGGTTCGGTGGTGGCCAAGGGCACCACCTTGCTGTCACTGTATTCACCGGTGCTGGTGGTGAGCCAGGAGGAATACCTGCTGGCGTTGCGCAACCGTGAGGCACTGGCGGCGAGCGCTTACCCGGAGATTGCGCGCGGCGCCGAACAGCTTGCGCAAAGTGCCCGGCAGCGGTTGTTGTTGCTCGATTTGCCACGTTCGCAAGTACAGCGGCTGGAAAAGACCCGTGAGGTAGCGCACTCGGTGCCGATCCAGTCGCCGTTTGCGGGCATCGTGGTCAAGGTCGGTGCGCGCGAGGGGATGTACGTGACCCCTCAGACCGAACTGTACGTACTTGCCGACCTGTCCACCGTATGGGTTTACGCCGACGTCTACGAATACGAAATGCCGTGGGTAGCTGTAGGCGACCTGGCCCAATTGCAGCTTGCCAGCCTGCCCGGGCAGACGTTCGAAGGTCGGGTGGATTTCATCTATCCGTATCTGGACAAAGCCACCCGCACGCAGAAGGTGCGCCTCGCGTTCGCCAACCCCGACCGATCGCTCAAGCCCGAGATGTATGGCGATGTCAGCATCCGCACTGGCCGGCAGGTGGACGCGGTGGTGATTCCCAGCGAAGCGGTAATCCGCACGGGTCGGCGTGAACAGGTGTTCGTGCAGCGTGCAGCGGGGCAATACGATCCGCGGGCGGTCACGCTCGGGGTCAGCAGCGACGGCATGGTGCAGATCACCGATGGCCTCAAAGCCGGCGAGCAGGTGGTGGTATCCGGGCAGTTCCTGATCGACTCGGAATCCAAGCTGCGTGAAGTGTCGGCCAAGATGCGGGAGCCCACCGCTCCGCCGGAAGGTGCCGGCGAGCACGATAGGGACACGATGGACGGCAAGGACACTGCCGCCGGGCACGACATGGACACGACGGACAGTAACGATGCGGAGACCGGTACGGAGAAGCAGCCATGATCGCCGGTCTGATCGAAGGCTCGCTGCGTAACAAACTGCTGGTTCTGATCTTCACCGCGCTGGCTGTGCTGGCCGGTGTGTGGGCGGTGAAAACCACACCGCTGGACGCCATCCCTGACCTGTCCGACGTGCAGGTCATCGTGTTCACCGAGTTTCCCGGCCAGGCGCCACAGGTGGTGGAAGATCAGGTTACCTATCCACTGACCACCGCAATGCTGGCGGTGCCTTATGCCAAGACGGTACGCGGCTATTCGTTTTTCGGCCTGTCGTTCGTGTACATCCTGTTCGAGGACGGCACCGACATGTACTGGGCGCGCTCACGGGTGCTGGAATACCTGAACTTCGTCAGTGGCCAACTGCCGCGCGGGATCACCCCCAGTCTCGGCCCGGATGCCACTGGTGTCGGCTGGATCTTCGAATACGCGCTGGTGGATCGCAGCGGCGGTCAGGATCTGGCGCAACTGCGTTCGATCCAGGACTGGTACCTGCGTTACCAGTTGCAGACCGTGCCCGGTATTTCCGAGGTGGCTTCGGTTGGCGGTTACGTCAAGCAATACCAGGTCGAGGTCGATCCGAACGCGCTGGCCGCCTACGGCATCCCGCTGGCCAAGGTGAAAATGGCAATCCAGCGCTCCAACAACGATGTCGGCGGGCGGCTGCTGGAGATGGCCGAGACCGAATACATGGTGCGTGGGCGTGGTTATATCCGTGGCATCAAAGACCTGGAGGTAATCCCGATCGGCGTCGGCGACGGTGGCACGCCGATCTACCTGCGCGATGTCGCCCATGTGCAGCTCGGGCCGGAGTTGCGGCGCGGCGCGGTCGATCTTGATGGCGAGGGCGAGGTGGCCGCTGGCGTGGTGATCATGCGCTACGGCGGCGATGCCCTGGCGACGATCGAAGCAGTACGCGCCAAGCTGGAACAATTGAAAGGCGGCTTGCCGACCGGGGTCGAAATCGTGCCGGTCTATGACCGCGGCGCCTTGATCGAGCGCGCGGTGGACAACCTCAAAGGCAAGCTGCTGGAAGAGTTCATCGTGGTCAGCTTGATCTGCATGCTGTTTTTGCTGCATGCACGCTCGGCACTGGTGGCGATCCTCACCTTGCCCATTGGTGTGTTGCTGGCGTTTCTGGTGATGCGCTGGCAGGGTCTGAGTGCCAACATCATGTCGCTGGGTGGCATCGCCATCGCCATCGGCGCGATGGTCGACGGCGCCATCGTGATGATCGAAAACGCGCACAAGCACCTGGAACACGGCGAACGCGACAAAGGCAGCGTACTGACCGGCGACGAGCGCTGGGCCGCGATCGGCGCCGCCGCCAAAGAGGTCGGGCCGGCCTTGTTTTTCTCGCTGTTGATCATCACGGTGTCGTTCCTGCCGGTATTTACCCTGCAAGCGCAGGAAGGCCGTTTGTTCAGTCCGCTGGCCTTCACCAAGACCTACTCGATGGCCGCCGCCGCCATACTGGCCGTGACCCTGACCCCGGTACTGATGGGCTATTTCATTCGCGGGCGGATTCTTCCCGAAGCGAAAAACCCGGTCAATCGCGCGCTGCACTTCATTCATCGACCGGTGCTGGCCGTGGCGATGCGCTGGCGCAAGCTGACGATTGGCCTGGCCGTGCTGTTGCTGGCGGTGAGCCTGTGGCCGCTACAGCACATTGGCAGTGAGTTCATGCCGCCGATCGATGAAGGCGACATCCTGTACATGCCCTCGGCGTTTCCGGGGATTTCCATCACCAAAGCCAAGCAGTTGCTGCAGCAAACCGACAAGATCCTGAAGACCTTTCCCGAGGTCGAGCGGGTATTCGGCAAAGCCGGACGGGCGCGGACCGCCACCGATCCAGCGCCGCTGGCGATGTTTGAAACCACGGTCAAACTCAAACCGCGAGACGCCTGGCCAAACCCCGACAAGACCACCCGTGAACTGATGGCCGAGATGGATCAGGCGAT
>PEUI01000130.1 GCA_002785585.1 Lysobacterales bacterium CG02_land_8_20_14_3_00_62_12 | reverse complement strand
CGTGGTCGCGCTCGCGCACCAATCATAGGAGAGGGCAAGTTCTTCGATCATCCCGCCCACATCCAGATACGAATCGCCCGAGATCGCCGGTCGTTGCCCCATGGCAATCAGCGCCTCGGCATCGGCCACTTGCGCTTCCACCAATTCCACCGCGCGTGCGCAATACGGAGCCGCTTGGGCAGGGCCCTCAATGCGCGCCACAAAAGCCGCATCGGTCGCGTTGTAACCATAGGGCAGTGTGCCGCTCAGGCCGGAATCGACAAAATCCCGAAAACGCTGGTACTGGGTCGAGCTCTGATCAACAAAACTCAGGTCCAACGTTACCGCCGCTTGCAAGGCGGGAGCGCTGAGCAAATAGAGCAACAAAACTCGCAGACCTGGCATCGCCTTCTCCCCGGGAACAGTTGCGCATGAATCGACCGCCCATCGCGCCCCAACTGGCGATACACCGTGGGCACCAAGCAGGGCGCCGACTCTACCCCCTGAATGCCCGCAAAAAGGCGACAAACCGTACAAAATCGGCGCCGCACTGACCGCAGTGCAAGCCACCGGATCGAAGTTTGTCAGGGGCTTGCAGGGCGCCACGACCTGGTGTTTGCCAGCAGCGGATGGCGTTGCCGAAGGCGGCTCTGGCAAGTGGGCAACGCCCTTGCCACCCGCTCGCGGTAGTTTGCGCACCAAGTCGACAACCTGCCTGTGACGCATGGTGCCGACGTCGATTCGTTCCGCTTGCCATAATTGCGGGCTGGCGCCGGTCTGTGGCGCTTGCGCCGAACCTGTTCGACTCACCTTTGACACCCATACGCTGGCCTATGCACCCGACCCTGCCCCGCCTCCAGAAGATCGCGTTCCCCGCCATTCACCGTGGCGTGACCCGCACCTTGCAAATGAATCTGGGCTATTTGTGCAACATCGCCTGCCTGCATTGCCACGTCAACGCCGGGCCCCATCGCAAGGAACTGATGCACCGCGACACCATGCAATTGGCACTGGAAGTCGCTGATCGACATCGCCTGAGCAGTCTCGATTTGACCGGTGGCTCGCCGGAAATGAATCCGGATTTCCGCTGGTTGGTCGAGCGCGCACAGGCGCAGGGCATGCAGGTGATGGACCGACTCAATCCCACTTTGATTGAAGAACCCGGCTACGACTGGGTGGCGCCGTTCCTCGCCGAGCGGCGGGTCGAAGTGGTTGCCTCGCTACCCTGCTACAGCCAGGCCAATGTCGATGAGCAGCGCGGCAAAGGGGTATTCGAAGCCTCGATCGCGGGCCTGCGAAAAATGAATGCCGAGGGTTACGGCCAGCCCGGTTCTGGCTTGTTGCTGCATCTGGTCTACAACCCGAATGGCAGTTTTTTGCCACCCCCGCAGGAGCGTCTGAAAGCCGATTACCAGCGCCTGCTTGGCAGCAACTTCGGCATTGTCTTCAACGAGCTTTACACGATCACCAACATGCCGATCAAGCGCTTCGGCTCGGTGCTGATTTCCCAGGGCAAGTTTGATGCCTACCTGGACCTGCTGGAGGGCGCGCACCAGGACGCCAATCTCGATGGCGTAATGTGCCGCAGTCTGCTCAGCGTCGATTGGCAGGGCTATGTCTACGACTGCGATTTCAATCAGATGCTGGGGTTGCCGTTGGGTGGCGCCGAGCACAAAGTGCCTCTTTCCTCCCTGCTGGCAGCGTCCTTGACCGGCCGCAAAATCGCCACCGCTGGCCACTGTTTTGGCTGTACCGCGGGGCAGGGCTCCAGTTGCGGCGGCGCGCTGACCTGAGGCCCCGTTGCTGGTCTGAAGCCCGCTAAGATTCGCCGGTGCAAACTTCGCCTGTCCATGCCACCGCCATCGACGCCGCCGTGGCCGCGCTCCGCCGTGGCGAACTGATCGGGCTGCCCACCGAAACCGTTTACGGGCTCGCCGCCGATGCGATGAATGCGTCGGCGGTGGCAAAAATCTTCGCCCTCAAGGGCCGCCCCAGCGAGCACCCGTTGATCGTGCATTTGGCCTGCGCCGAACAACTTTCGGATTGGGCCATCGATCTGCCGGACGCGGCCAAGCTGTTGGCCAAAGCGTTCTGGCCCGGGCCGTTGACGCTGATCCTGAAACGCGCCGCCCGCGTCGGTGACTGGATTACCGGCGGCCAGAGCACGGTCGGCCTGCGCGTGCCCAATCATCCATTGGCCCTGCGCGTGTTGACCGCGTTTGGCAGCGGCCTGGCGGCGCCATCGGCCAATCGCTTCGGCCACGTCAGCCCGACCACCGCTGGCCACGTCCGCGCCGAGTTTGGCGCCGCGCTACCGATCGTGCTGGATGGCGGCGCCGCCGCGGTCGGTATCGAATCGACGATCATCGATCTATCGCAATCACTGCCGCGGATGCTGCGGCCGGGGCAGATCGGCCGCCGGGAAATCGAAGCCGTGATCGGTCCGATCACCGAAGGCGCCGCAGCAACCAGTCCGCGCGTATCCGGATCGCTGCGCGCCCATTACGCACCGCATACGCCAGCACTGCTGTGCCCACGCCGGCAATTGGCGGCACGCGCGCACGCGCTGGCCGCGGCCGGCAGAATTGCCCTCGTGCTCAGCATCGGCGACCTGCCAGCCACCACCGATGGCCGCGCCTTGCCGACCCAGGCCAACGGTTACGCGCAACAACTCTACGCCGCGCTGCGCGATCTGGATGCCCGCGCCGCCGACTGCCTGCTGATCGAATGGCCCCGCAAGCAGCGCAGCTGGACCGCCATCCGCGACCGCCTGCAACGCGCCGTCGCCGGCAGCACCGACGCCGACTGAGCCGCGCGATGAGCGAAGCGCGCCTACACTTGCCAGCTTGCGCAGCGCAGTGAACGCCAAACCATGAAGCCGCTCCCGACCTTATCGATTCTGCTGCTGGGCCTCGGGCTCGCGGCCTGCCAGCCAGAAACTCCGCGTGCGCTGGGCACGCTGGAATGGGATCGGGTGACCTTGCCGATCACCGCGGCAGAGCCGATTTTGCAGATCAATGTAGAAGTCGGCCAGCAGGTCGCCAGCGGCGCGGTGTTGCTGCAACTGGATCCCGCCCATGCCGAAGCGCGTCGTCGCGCCGCCGCCGCTGAAGTGGAACGGCTGCAACAGGCGCTGGCGGTGGTCACTGCCGGCGCCCGGGTCGAGAATCGCCGCGAAGCCGCCGCGCGGGTGGCCGAGGCACGCGCGCTGACGGTCAATGCGGAGCAACAACTGGCGCGCCGGCGTGCACTGGTCGCGCAGAAGTTGTTGCCCAAGGCCGAGCTCGATCAGGCCGAAGCCAGTGCCGGGGCCGCTCAAGCCGCGCTCGCCGCGGCCATTGCTGGCGGTCAATTGCTGGCCCATGGCAACCGCGTCGAGGATATTGCCCAGGCGGCGGCGGCAGTGCGCAGTGCCCAGGCACAACTGGCCACCGCCGAGATCGATTTGGATCGACTTACCGTGCGGGCGCCGCGTGCGGGTCGCATCGACGCCCTGCCCTACAAGGTGGGCGATCAACCGAACGTGGCCGCACCCGCGGTGATCCTGCTGGTCGGCGCGGCGCCCTACGCTCGGATTTATGTGCCCGAGCCGTTGCGCGCCTCGGTGCAACCGGGCCAAGCGGTTACCGTGCAGGTCGCTGGCGTGGCGCGCAGTTTTGTCGGGCAGGTGCGAAATATCCGCAGCGAACCCAGCTTTACGCCGTATTACGCGCTTTCCGGCAACGACGCGGCGCGGCTGTCGTATCTGGCCGAGATCGACCTGAAGGCAGACGCCGCCGAATTGCCCGCCGGGTTACCGCTCTCGGTAGTCTGGCCGGCCGCCAGCCGCCGATGAATCCACTCGCCATCCGCGCCACCGGCCTGACCCGTCGCTTTGGGGATCTGGTTGCCGTCGATGCGGTCAGTCTGTCGGTGCCGCGTGGCTCGGTGTACGGATTTCTCGGGCCCAATGGCTCTGGCAAATCCACCACCATCCGCATGTTGTGCGGCTTGCTGATTCCGAGCGCCGGCACGGTCGAAGTGCTCGGTTTGCGCATTCCGCAACAGGCCGAGGCGCTGAAGCATCGCATCGGTTACATGACCCAGCGTTTCTCTTTGTTCGACGACCTGCTGGTGATCGAAAATCTGGAGTTCCTCGCCGCCGTGCGCGGTGTCCCCAAGGCCGAGACCGGAGCCCGAATCCAGGCGATGCTGCGCGAATATCACCTGCAGGATTGCGCCCAGCAACTGGCCGGCACCTTGAGCGGCGGCCAGAAGCAACGTCTGGCGCTGGCCGGCGCGGTGATCCATCGGCCGGATTTGTTGCTGCTCGACGAGCCGACCAGCGCCGTCGATCCGGAATCGCGTCGCGATTTCTGGGAAAAACTTTTTGATCTCGCCGACATCGGCACCACCATTTTAGTCTCCACCCATTACATGGATGAGGCCGAGCGCTGCCACCGCCTGGCGATTCTCGATCATGGCCACCTGGTCGCCGATGGCGTACCGGCCGACCTGGCGGCGGCGCTCGACGGCCGCGTACTGAAAATTGTGTGTGCCAAACCACGGCAGGCACAAGCGCAATTGCTGGCCGCTGCGGGCGTGCTCAGCGTGGCGCAGATCGGCAGTGAACTGCGGGTGATGACCAGCCCCAATCCGGCGCTGCGCGACCGCTTGATTCAGCTATTGGCCGCAGCCGGTATCGCCGCCACGGTGGCACCGACGCGACCCAATCTGGAAGACGTGTTCGTTGCCGCCACGCACGCGCCAGCGGCGGAGCAGGCGGCATGAACCGGCGTCGGCTGTGGGCGATCATGGTCAAGGAAATTCGCCAACTGCGGCGGGATCGCGTCACCGCCGCGATGATCGTCGGCATCCCCTCGCTGCAATTGCTGCTGTTCGGCTTTGCCATCAACCTCGATGTGCGCGGCATCGACGCGGGCATCGTCGACCAAGCCAACAGCAGTACCTCGCGCGCTTTGGTGCAAGACCTGATGGCCAGCGGCGTAATCGTCGAGCGCGAACGCGTCGCCACGCCAGCACAGTTGCAAGACCACATCCGCAGCGGTCGCATCAGTGTCGGCGTGATCGTGCCGGCGGATTTTGAGCGCCGCCTGGCCGAGCACCGCGAAGCCGTGCAGGTACTGGTCGATGGCAGCGACACCAGCGTGCAGAACGCCGTGCGGCAACTGGCGCAGATGCCACTCAGCGACGCGCGCGCCAGCCCGCCGTCGGCGATCAGCGTGCTCGGTTTCTACAACCCGGAACGCCGCTCGGCGA
>PEUI01000160.1 GCA_002785585.1 Lysobacterales bacterium CG02_land_8_20_14_3_00_62_12 | reverse complement strand
CTGTGTTACACATTATGCAATAATCCCCTGCACCAAACGTGATAGGGAGGGCAGCCATGATTGAGCACATGGAGTCGCGATTTGATGCCTATTGCGACGCACTGGTCAAAGTGTTGTCGCACGCGGATCGCAGCCAGCCGGCGCGCTGGTATCTGAAAGGGCTGATGTTGCCTGGCAGCCGCAAGAGCGTTGAGCCGATGGCGGCGCGGGTGCATCCGGAGAACGTGCGTTCGGCGCATCAGTCGATGCATCACCTGGTTGCCCACGCCGAGTGGAGCGATGACGCCGTGCTGGCAGCGGTCGCGGGGCTGGTTCTCCCGGTACTCACGCGCGGTGACGCCGCATGCACCTGGATCATCGACGACACCGGTTTTCCCAAGAAAGGCACGCATTCGGTGGGCGTGGCACGGCAATACTGCGGACAGGTGGGCAAAACCGACAATTGCCGCGTCGCCGTCAGTCTGTCGCTGGGTACCCAAGCGGGGAGCTTGCCGTTGAGTTACCGCCTGTATCTGCCACACGAGTGGACCGACGATGCCGAACGCTGCCGCGCGGCCGGGGTGCCGGAGGGGACCGCGTTTGCGACCAAGAACGCGATCGCCCGCGCGCAGATTGAAGCCGCGTTGCAGGCAGGCATTCCCCGTGGCACGGTACTGGGGGATGCCGCCTACGGCGACGATTGCGCGCTGCGCGACTGGCTCACCGAACACGACCTCGTCTATGCACTCGGGGTGCGCCCCGGCACCACGGTGTGGTGGGGTGAGCAGCAACCGGTTGCAGCGCCGGTCGCGGGCACCCGCGGCAAGCCAAAAACCCATCTCACGCGCGACCCGCAGCATCAACCCATTGCGGTGCTGGAATTGGCTCGGACGCTGGCGCCGCAATGCTTTCGCAGCATCACGTGGCGCCAGGGGGTCGCCGAACCGCTGCGTTCGCGCTTTGCCAGAGTCCGCGTACGCGCCGCCCACCGCAACGTTCCGCGCGCGGAGGAATGGCTGGTCATCGAATGGCCGAAAGACGAAGCAGAACCGAGCCGTTACTGGCTATCGACACATCCCAAAGACATGCCATTCGCGGCGCTGGTCGACTCCATCAAGGCCCGCTGGCGGATCGAACGCGACTATCAGGAACTCAAGCAGGAGTTTGGTCTGGGCCATTACGAAGGGCGCAACTGGCGCGGTTTCCATCATCATGCGAGCCTGTGTATCGCGGCGTATGGGTTCTTGATGCGGGAGCGCCTGTCGGGCAGAAAAAAAAACGGCGCTCAATTCAAGGAACCTGCCCTACCCGACGGTTTCCGCCCGCGCGGGGCCGCGACCGATGCAACGCCACGTGCCGGATTCGATCGCCTCATTGCGCTTCCGCCTGGCGTACGCGATCACGCAAGGATTGCGACGATGCCCGTGTTGCGGGCGCACGGCAGGCAGGGCTATGAATGTTTGGTAACACAGTAGAACTAGCAGCCTGTCGGACTTTCGCGGTAAGCGTGCGCGAGAGCGCGATGAAACACGACTGAGCAGCGGAATCTCGAATCTAATGCCCTGTGATGCCCCGAAAACAATGAGAAATATCGAGTACGACGCCTGTTGGCCGAAAGTCCGACAGGCTGCTAGGCTCTGACAGGCTGCTAGGATGATCAGCAGCGTGGACATCGGTGCGCAGTTGCCGTTGCGCGAGTGCATATAGGTGATCGAGCAAAAAAGTGTTGAGCCAAGCCCTAACCACCCATTAATTTAATGTGATGACTGCTCGAAAGCCGACCGCCGTTTCCCTATTCTCCGGCTGTGGAGGGTCAGATGCGGGCCTTATTGCGGCCGGCTTTGACGTACTTATGGCCAATGACCTGCTGGCCTACGCCGCGGAAACCTACAGGGTCAATCTGCCGGAGACGGACTACCGGGAGTGCCCAGTCGAGCAGGTCAAGGCGTTCCCCGCCGCGGATCTGCTGGTGGGCTGCTATCCATGCCAGGGCTACAGCCAAGGCGGTGCACGCGAGTCGGCACGGGGCATCAATTACCTGTTCAAGGAATTTGGCCGAGCTCTGCGGGCCATTCGGCCCAAGGCCTTTATCGTGGAGAACGTGTCCGGCCTGACACGTGCCGACAACCAGGCGCTGTTCCAGCACCAACTGCGGAATTTCCGCCAGGCCGGCTACGCCGTGCAGTGGAAGCTGCTCAACGCGGCCGACTACGGTGTGGCGCAGGATCGACACCGCGTGATCATCGTAGGCACCCGCTCGGACATGGGCGTGACCTATGCCTACCCGGACCCCACCCACGGCCCGGATGCCAGCACGCCTTACTTGACGATTCACGATGCGCTGCAGGGGTTGCCTGAGTGGCCAGAGGGCGAGTTCAACACCGAGGAGTTCCACTGGTACTACATGTCCCGCAACCGTCGGCGCGACTGGGACGAGATATCCAAAACGGTAGTCAGCCGGGCACGACACATGCCGCTGCATCCGATGAGTCCGCCGCTTGTGTACAAGGGGCCGGATCGATATGAATTTGCGAACAAGGGTCCAGCGCGTCGCTTCAGCTACCGCGAGGCCGCGTGCCTGCAGGGCTTCTCCAGGGACATGGTGTTCCCGGAGAGCAATGGCATGCACAGCCGCTACAAGGTGATCGGCAACGCCGTGCCACCGCCCTTGTTTGAAGCCGTGGCGCGGGCACTGCCTGACATCTGGTGATTCACACCGGCTCTAGTCGGGACTGCAGGAAATTGTTCAAGAGCGGAGGAGGGGTGATCGCGGCCAGATCGTCTGGCTCGATAAATTGCAGTAGTCTGAGCCGATCAATCATGATGATCTCTCCGACGTCTGCATCAAAGGCCCAGCGTCCATTGTTGTTTCGAAAGCAAATGGGGATGCACAGCAACTCAAGCCAAGGCGCCGTCGGATTGAAGAGCTTGCCGATGCGCTCGCGGCTTATCTCGGACTGTTTGCTATTCCAATCTGTACGCGAGCAGGCGCATTGCGCCAGGCAAGTCAGTTTGTTCTCGCTCTCATGTCCGTCCAGTTCCAACCAACCTGCCAGATCGATGCCGCCATCGCCGCTGTCTCGGGGACGGAATTTGGCTGGATCAACCGTAGGCCTGCAGCCAAGATCCAACGCCAGCTTGCGCATTCTTTCTGATTTGTTGCCGGTGTAGTCGGCATTGTTCTTGCCGAAGGTCTTGATGGCGGCTTTTGCCGGCCACATTCGCTTCAGCGCAAGATAAGCCAAACGTTCGAACGCATCGGTGAGCGGGTTGTATGGCGCACCAACGAATGGCAGGTTTGCGCAAAGCAGAAGGAACACATATATCTGCTGTTCCACCGTCAACTTTTCGGGCGCCGTGATGGACTGCTGATTGAGGGCGACTGTGAAAGGGTAGTACGCATCGAACGCGACCTGGCGCCATGCCATGTGAGCGAATGCGTCACCGAGTGGTCGGGAGCTACGCTGCTCGTCGCACACATCTACCAGATGATCGTCCAGGTCATCTGCCGATAACACGCGGTCAGGTTTCAACAGACAAAGCAATTCTGCGAAGTCGGCAAGTGTGTGGATGTCGCCATCTGTGATGCGATTAAGATCCAGCATCCGAGGAATCCTCTGCGGCGCTGGACTTGAGTGATACGTGCAGGTTCGTGGCAGCACGGATCAATCGGTAAGCATGAGCAACGTCTGAATCGTCTATACAGGTGACGTGAATACTCGTTTCCTGCGCTGCTTTAAGAGATTTCTCAGCCTCCATCATGAAGTTGCGCAGCGCCTCCAGCGGACCGGATGTGTAGAGAAACGCGGTATCAATGTCTTCCCCGCGCCGGACTGCAGACAATGCTTCCGCATGAACCACAATCCGATTCAGTTCCTTGAACTTGCGGGACTCGCCAAGAACCGTAGAGCTGCGACGGCGATCAAACACCCACTTAAAAAATTCATTGAATTCATCGTCTTTCAGGCCGGCCAACTCGACATCGGCGATGCCCTTCAAGCCAACGAATTTCTGAATCCCTTCATAGCCAATGCCTGTTGTAAGCAGCGAGAAGTCGATGTCGTCTTCTGACTGCTTGATCTCGTTCAGGAGGCCGGTGTCGCGTGCATGTTCCAGCAGAGCATAGCCCACGAGCAGTTTGGCCACATTGGTCGATTTGCTGCCAATTGTGCGTGCAAGCGCCTTGTGGGCGGCGACATGGTCATTGTCGTACTGGGCGCGAAGCTGTTTCAGGTAGCGCGCTTTTGCCAGTGGACTCCATTCCTTGATGCCCGTGATATGGCGATATCCGAGATAACCGAGGATCTCCTCACGCCTTTGGAAGACGAGGGCGGGGATGTCGTTTGGCCTGTGCGTAGCGGCAGCGCGAGCCTGCTCCACTTCCCGCGGCTTGATGGGTGCAGGAACATTGCTTGCTAGCAATTTCAGCGCACCCAAGCGACGGTTGCCTTCCACAACCCAGTAGCCTGTTTCCGGCGCCGAGCGAGAAACGACCAGCAAAGGCTCACCACCGAAATAGCCTTTTTCGCCAATAGACAGCATCAGCTCAACCACGTTGCATTCCAGTAAAAGGTATTCAAGTACCTTCTCGTCATCAGCTTGATGTAGTGAGCTTGGAAGACGCGGATTCAGTGGATCAAAATGCAACTGATCCAGCACTATGGACGACACGTGTTTGCCTGGCATGCGCTTGCGCTCGGGTTGCTGCTGAGACGAACATTTGCAATGTGTCGATGCAAAGCCCGTTCAGCATGTTGGGAACATGGTAACGATAGCCGATCATCACTAAGAATTTAGCCGTAAATAATATTGACCTTCAAAAGTACCTTGCGAAACGCGATGATCTCAGCAGCCTTGCTTTTCCAGTAATACGCCGCGCTATGGCCCATCTCGGCAACACCGCAGCTGACGACATCGAACACTTCAAATGCCGGCACCGGCTCCTTGGCACCGTACACCGTCGGAACGTGTCAAGCAATTTGAGACCGCGAATTTCCGAAATCTATGTACGGTTGGCTTTGTGTGAGTTGGTGTAGCTGATGGCGGCGGGTTCCACTGGGACAACTTCGTTTGGCAGTGCGGTGGACATGCCGGTTGGCTCGGGCGGGAAAAGCACAGAAAAGCCCAGGACACCCATAATTCCAAAATCTCCTGGCCTTACGCTAGCCATCTCTTCTGGTTCGGCCTCTTTCGGAAAAGTGGGTGTCCCGTGCCATCGGAAAAGTGGGTGTCCTGTGCCATCGGAAAAGTGGGTGTCCTGTGCCGTCCTGTGCCGTCCTGTGCCGTCTCTGTGCCGTCTCCTGTGCCGTCGCGCATCAAGGTCGCCAGAGCACGGGTGACGGGCCGAAACTTGGCTGTGAAAAAGCTCGGGAAAGTGGGTGTCCCGGACTCG
>PEUI01000113.1 GCA_002785585.1 Lysobacterales bacterium CG02_land_8_20_14_3_00_62_12 | reverse complement strand
CTTCGCCGAATTTTTTGTCGAGCCGTTCGATCACGTAGTACGCCTGACCCGGCGCGGCGTCGTCGATCACCGCCAGATCGAGCGGCTTCAATTGGCCCGGATCTGGCGTGGTGATGTGCAACCAGGCCACGCCCTGGTCGTCATCGCTGGTCAGTGCTTCGGCCTCGGCCGGTCTATCGACGCCGGGGAAATGCACGCGAAAACTGCCGGTCTCAAACTTGAATCCGGCGCGCTGCTCGTTGGTCAACTTCTCCATGCCCGGAACCGTTGGCGACACCACCATCCGCGACACCAGCACCAGCCCGCGCGCATCCACAATGACGCCGGTGGTCGAGGCTTCCTGGCTTTGTTCCTGGCCCTGAAACCGTGAGGTCATGACGAAGCTGACCCGCACCACGCTGGCAGCGTGCAGGCGGGTGAGGGTGGTGAAAATCTGTTTGCTTTCTTCATCCATTGGGCTGGCTGAAACCACCGCCGCCATCCCCAAGGCCAGCGCTACCGCCAAAAACTTTGCGATTGAGATCACGGCAATTCCCATCCTGCATCAAGAAACAACAATCGGGTGCGCGCGGCGCGCAACACCAGGAAACTCATGCTCTGACCATTCACCAAGGCATGCCGATCAGTGAGTTTCCTGAACTCATTCAGGCCGTGTACCTGGTGGTCATTGACGCGCAAAATCACGTCGCCAGCAGCCAGATGCGCCAGACCGCCGAGGCCACCGGCTTCGACCCGCTCGACCACGACGCCATCGCTGTCGGCGGCCAAGCGTCGTTGCACGCGGTCGTAGAAACCCAAATTGCGCACGCCCAAATCCAGCCAATCGACATCGATCGACTGGATCGAACCGCGGCTATCGGGCGCCGCCCCTGGCGCCACGGCGATCTGCAAAGGCCGCTCGCCACGCCACAGCGACAACTGGATCGGCGCACCGCTATCGGCGTCGCGAATCCGCTGCTGCAAGGCATCATCATTGCTGCCAGCGAGCACCGGCACCACGGTGCCATCGATCGCCAGCACCAAGTCGCCCACTTGCACACCAGCCTGCGCGGCCGGCCCCGGATACACCCGGGTGACCCGATAGCCGCCCTCGGCCGGGCCCTGAATGCGGCGCGAAGTCGTGCCGGTAATGGGTTGGGTGTCGATGCCGATCCAGGGCTTGGGCAACTCCCGCAGGGTGGGATCCTTGCGCGGCAGCGGCTCGCCATCGAGCGCGGACAACAGCGACTGGCCGGCGCGCTCGAAGGCCAGCACGCGCGCCGCCGCGCCGGCACCATTGGCGACCCCGATGGCGACGATATCGGCCCGGGTGGCAACCGCTTTGCCGTCGATGGCGCCGATCACATCGCCGACCTGCAGCGCGGGCTGCGCGGTGGCGGCGCGCTTGCCGGGACGGACGCCGGTCACCATCATGCCGTGATCGCTGGCAAGCGAGCGGGCGCGGGCGATCGACGGGGTAACTTCGGTCAAGGTCAAGCCCCAAGCCTTGACTTCGATATTTTCGCCAAGGTCCGGCGGGTACGACACCGACTGCATACTCAACTCGCGGTTGCCGGCCGCAGATTGCACCGAAAGCCGCAAGCGGCTGTGGATTGGCCGTTCGGTCAGTTCGCGCAGAAAACCCGGTACCTGTTCGGGCTGCGCCACGGTCACCGCCAACCCATCCACGGCGACGATTCGATCGCCCGGAACCAGACCCGCGCTGGCGGCCGGTGAATCCTGCTGCACCGAGCTGACCAGAACCCCCTCGCCCAGGCCAGAGCCGCGCAACGAGCGCACGCCAAAGCCAAAGAAACTGCGCGCCACACTGCCGTCTTTGATCAAGGTGCTAACGATGGTTGCCGCCACCTTGGCAGGAATGGCAAACGCCATGTCACCACCAAAAAAATTGCCCCGGGTATTGATGCCGACGATCTCGCCGTCAAGATTCACCAACGGGCCACCCGAATTGCCCGGTGCAATCGGCGCATCGTGCTGGATCCAGGCGTAGTAACGAGCGGTCGGTTGGTTGCTGCCGAGCTGCTGTTCGTAATCGGCTTCGTCCTGAAACAAGGACACCATCAACCGCTCGGCATTGTTGACCACGCCCTGCGATAGCGAGTGCGTCATGCCCCAGGGCGCGCCCATGGCCAACACCACAGCACCGACCGCCGGCACCGACTGCGTGCTGAAATGGGCAAAATGAAATCCTTCCGCCGACTGCCGGTCGATCTGCAGCACCGCGAGATCGCTCAACGGATCGACACCGACCAAGTGCGCCGACAGCTCGCGCTTGTCGGCCAATACCACGCGGAAACGTTTGCCATTTTCGGTGACGTGGGCATTGGTGGCGACATGCCCCTGGGCGCTGATGATGGTGCCACTGCCACTGGACACACCCAGTTGGGCGCGGCCCTGCACGTAATCTTCGCGCACCACCAGGATACTGACGACAAACGGCATCACCGCATCGCGCGCAAAGGCAACGCGGGCGGCGTTGTGGTCGGCCGCTGGCAACGCCGTCACGACCGCCGCCGACACGCTCGCCGCAACCAACTGGACAACCAACCCGCCGCCGCCTAGCCAGCGTCGCCAGCGTTGCTTCACGGCTGGTCTCCGGCGGGATCTGTTGGCGCGGCCGGCTCCTCATCGTGGTCGGTATCGTGGTCGGTATCGTGGTCGGTATCGTGGTCGGTATCGGCGGCCAAGTCCTCCGGCAAGGCGGCGACCTTGGCCAAACTGACCAGCGACTCTTCCGCTGGCAAGCGGATCAGCGTCACCCCCTGGGTATTGCGGCCAACCTGGGCGATTTCGGCGACCCGGGTGCGCACCAAGGTGCCTTGATTGGAGATCAACATCACTTCGAAATCTTCGGTGACTTGCACGGCACCGACCAGGTTGCCGTTGCGCGCCGAAGTCTGGATGGCGATCACGCCTTGGGTGCCACGGCCCTTGCGCGGATAGTCGGCCAGTGGCGTGCGCTTGCCAAAACCGCGCTCGGTGGCAGTAAGAATGTCACCGACATCGGCCACCATCATCGTCACCACGCGTTCACCGTCGGCCAGCGTCATGCCACGCACACCGCGCGCGGTGCGACCCACCGCCCGCACCGCCGTTTCAGCGAAGCGCACCGCTTTGCCGTTGCTGGCAAACAACAGCACGTCGCGTTCACCATCGGTAATGGCGACATCGACCAAATGGTCTTGCTCATCCAACTCGATGGCGCGAATGCCATTGCTGCGTGGCCGCGAAAAATCACTCAGCGGGGTTTTCTTGACGACCCCGGCCTGGGTGGCGAAAAAAACGAAGCGCTGGTCGGAGTATTCGCGCACCGGCAGCATCGCGTTGACCTTCTCGCCGGCTTCCAGCGCTGGCAGCAAATTGATGATCGGCCGACCACGCGCGTTCGGTCCGGCCATCGGAAATTGGAAAGTACGCAGCCAGAACACCCGGCCATTGCTGGTGAAACAGAGAATCGTATCGTGGCTGTGGGCCACCAGCAGGTTCTCGATGAAATCTTCTTCTTTGATCGCGGTCGCCGACCGGCCGCGGCCACCACGGCGCTGGGAACGATAGTCGCTGACCGGTTGCGCCTTGGCATAACCCGCATGCGAAAGCGTGACCACCAGCTCCTGCTTGTCGATCAAGTCTTCGTTGGAAATGTCTTCGTGATTGTGTTGGATCACCGTGCGCCGCTGGTCGCCGAAGGCTTCCTTGATTTGCCGCAGTTCGGCACGAATCAGCTCCAGCAGCAGGTTGGGATCTTCGAGGATCGCAATCAGTCCGCGGATGACTTCCAGCAGTTGCTTGTATTCGTCGGTAATTTTCTCGTGCTCGAGGCCGGTCAACTTGTTCAACCGCATGTCGAGAATTTCTTTGGCCTGTTCCTCGGACAACTGGTAGCCGTCTTCGTTGAGACCTTCTTCGTCGCGCAATGACTCTGGCCGCGACGCACCGGCGCCGGTCGCCGCCAGTAGGGCGCGCACCAGGCCCGGTTCCCAGCGTCGCTCCAACAAGCGCGCGCGGGCGACGGCGACACTGCCGGAGGATTTGATCAACTCGATCATCTCGTCGATGTTGGCCAAGGCGATCGTCAGGCCTTCCAGAATGTGCGCGCGCGAACGGGCTTTTTTCAGTTCAAAAATTGTTCGCCGCGTCACCACTTCGCGGCGATGGCGCACGAACGCCTGCAGAATCTGCTTCAGATTCAGCAAACGTGGCTGGCCGTCGATCAGCGCCACCATATTGATGCCGAACACGGTTTCCATCTGCGTTTGCTGGAACAGGTTATTCAGCAACACATCGGCCTGTTCGCCGCGTTTGACCTGGATAAAGATGCGCATGCCATCTTTGTCGGACTCATCCCGCAGACCATCCGGGGCGATGCCCTCGATCTTCTTTTCTTTGTGCAGCTCGGCGATTTTTTCGATCAGCCGCGCCTTGTTCACCTGATACGGCAGCTCGTGGACGATGATCGCTTCGCGGCCATCGGCATCGGTTTCGATGTCGGCGCGGGCGCGGATCAGCACCCGGCCACGGCCGCTGCGGTAAGCCTCGATGATGCCGCTGGCGCCATTGATGATGCCCGCCGTCGGGAAGTCCGGACCGGGCAGCACCTGCATCAACTCGTCGATGCTGATTTCCGGATCGTCGATCAGCGCCAGCGTGGCGTCGATCACTTCGCCCAGGTTGTGTGGCGGAATGTTGGTCGCCATACCGACCGCGATGCCGGCCGAGCCATTGACCAGCAAGTTCGGAATGCGCGTCGGCAGCACCGAGGGCTCGAGTTCTTTTTCGTCGTAATTGGGGGTGAAATCGACGGTCTCTTTGTCGATGTCGGCGAGCAGCTCGTGGGCGATCTTCGACATGCGCGCTTCGGTGTAACGCATGGCCGCCGGTGAGTCGCCATCCACCGAGCCAAAGTTGCCCTGGCCGTCGATCAACAGATAACGCAACGAAAATGGCTGCGCCATGCGCACCAAGGTGTCGTAGACCGCGGTGTCGCCGTGCGGATGGTATTTACCGATCACGTCACCGACGATACGCGCCGACTTGAAATAGGGTTTGTTGAAGGCACAACCGAGTTCGTTCATGGCAAACAGCACGCGCCGATGCACCGGTTTCAGGCCATCACGCACATCTGGAAGTGCCCGCCCCACAATCACGCTCATGGCGTAATCCAGGTAGCTCTGACGCATCTCGTCTTCGATGCTGACCTTGATAATTTCCTTGGCAAACTCTGACATCTTGGTTTTGCTGCCTTTGCAAGAAATGCGACCAGTCGCCAACAGCGGCGGAGCACCCGTTACCGGGGGTCACGTAAGCGCGGGATGATAGCACGAGGGGGGTCGATTCGCCCCGGTTTG
>PEUI01000107.1:5645-8838 GCA_002785585.1 Lysobacterales bacterium CG02_land_8_20_14_3_00_62_12 | reverse complement strand
GTCGCTTTGCCGTCAGCAACCACCGGCTTACCCTGCAACCCGCCGGTGGCGCCAAGTCGGTAGCCTTCCGGCACGGTGATGCGCACGTCGAACCGGCCAAAATCGGCATAAAACTCGCTGTGCAGGTGGAAGGCATGCGCGTTCCAGCGTGGTGCGCTGGCGCCGCGCTCACCGGGCAACTCCAGCACCGCGATTTTCGGGAACCACTGCGCCACCAGATGGAAACTGCCGAAATAACCGGTGCGGGCAATCACGCGCGGCAACTGGTTGAAGAAGTCGATTTCCAGGGTGGTGCTGGCGCCCGGCGCGACCGGCTCGGGCAGGTCCAGGCGTGCCACGGTGTGGTCGCTGTCCGGGCCGCCGTCGGGATGCACGAATTGCCACGGCACCGCGACCCCGGCCTGCTTGACGCGCTTGAGCTCGGTATAGCCCCACTCGCCATCCTGCATCGGTACTTCGCTGCGAAAGCCGAAGCCGCGCTCGCGCTGCTCGGTGAAGAACAGGCTGCCCGGGCCTTCAAAGGCGTTGAGGTACAGGTGCAGGTAGACCGAGCCGACCGGCTGTGCGCTGCGGTTGCGCCAGGTCAGTCGCTGCTGGCCGTGCATGGTGTGTGCTTCGGGGTCAAGGCTGGCTTCAATCGCATAGCTGACCACGCGATCAGACAACGTGGCTTCATCGCCGTTACGCGCACCGCCCCAGGCGTCGGCGCTGCTGGGTTCGCGCACCGCAGCGGCGGCGGCGGCGGCCAAACTAATCTCCGGTATGGATTGGGCAGGCACCATCGCAGCGCCGGGTGGCGGCTGGTGCGCCGGTGCCCACGCCGGCAAGCCCAACCCCAGCAACAGCGCCGCCGCTATCCATCTCAAATTACCCGTCACCCGAATCCCGTGCATGGCCACCTCCCTGAACAGTCGCTAACTGTGCCTTTCACGGCGCGGTTATGCAAGGGTGACTTCCGACCGAGGCGTCCATCCCGCGCATGGTGCGCCATCGCGGCCTACGCTTTGCCCGAGCGGTCGCCCACAGGGTGGGCCCCTACATGAGGATGCGTGCGATCAGGCATTCGCGACGCTTTTCGGCGTTTCTACCGCTGCGGCGCGGCCAAGCTCACGGCTCTGGCACATCCGCGCCGATCTGCCAGATGGAGCGCAGCGCAAATCCGGCCAGGCTCAGAAAGAACAGCGGCAGCCCGACGCTTTGCAGCAGAAATACTACCGACAGGGTGACGATGTGTTCGCTAAGCGCGCCGAGTTGATTGAGCAGACGCTGGATACGAGCGCGGATGTCGATGGTTGCGCCGGTCTCACGAAACCAATCGGCCAGACGTTGGCTAACGCTGGCTGGCGGCGTCGCCGGTACGACCGGGTCCTGGGTGGCGGCCTGCGCCACTTCGCGGCTCAGATCCAAGGCGGCGCTGGCTTCGAGCAAACTCGGTTGCAGAAATTGCCGATCCAGTTGTTGGCTGGCGAGCGCATACACCGGCACAAAAAACCGCAACAACAGGAGCAACGCCGCCAGCCGCGAGAGGTGGCGCTGCCACGGCGTGGAACGCAGGCGCCAATGCAGCAGCACGGCCAGCACCAGCACGCCACTCAGCAAGGCCGAGACCAGGCCCGCATTGCTGACCGTCAGCAATATTTTCTGCATGCCAAGCGAGATCGAGGCCAGCAACAGGATCGACGAAAACTGCTCGATCAGGTCGTTGATCGGATCGAGTAGTTCGCCGGGGCTCAAGGTGACGCCGACTCCGATCGGCGACACCGACAAATCGACATCCTGCAGCATCGAAATCGATCCATTCAAGGCGCGTGCCACCGCGAACGTGACCAGGGTGCGTTTGAGCGTGGCGTCGAGATAATCCGCAGCGGGTTGATCGAGCACCCGCGTCCACGACAGCGCCAGCACGGCGGCCAGCGCCAACAGCAGCATGGCCATGCGCAAGCGGGGGTTGGCAAGCAGCAACGGTGGCTTCAAGGTCAATGCGGTCTCCTTGATGGCGATGGCGGAAGCGCAGCGCTTAACCGCCTGATCGGTACTGGCTAGCGAATGGCGTAGTTGTCGGCCATCGGATGAAAGTCGCCATCGGCGGCAAAATCGGCGCGCGACGGCAACTGCGCGATGATGATCCGGTTGGCGGTTTTCGGGGTGGATTCGTCGTAAGCCGCGGCGGCCGCGCGTTGCGCCGCTTTGTGGGCGACCCGACACAGCTGCCGATGGTCGTAGAACGAAGGCGCTCGGGTCCACCGCGTTTGGCCGGTCTTGGCGGCTTCGGCGATGCCTTTGCGATCGCTTCCAGGTGCCGCGAACAACGGCACCCAGAGCGCGTCTTTGGCGTTGGACTCCAGGCACACAAAATACTGCTGCGGCGAGAGTTCTTCATCATCGGCACCGGTGTAGCTGGCGCCTTCGTTGGCGAGCGTTTTCGGATCCAGTCGCAACACCAATCCGGGGGCGTGGACATGGGCCATGGCGATTCCTTTGCAGAAGACTCGGTGCGAGTCATTGGCCGCCATAGTAGTCGCAAGTGCCGTGGATGCACGCTGCCAGGCGCTCACCACGGTGCCGACCGCAGCCACGCCACGGCGTGTGCTCGCCGCGGCGCCGATGTATTCTCGTGCGCCCTTTGCCTGCCATTCTCGTCCGGCATTGCGGCATCCGGAATCCCGTTCATGTTGCGACTTACCGATATTCGGCTACCGCTGGATCATCCGCCGGAGGCGCTGCTGGCAGTGATCCAGTCGCGACTTCAGCTCGCTGCCGACGAACGCGTTGACTACACCATTGCCAAGCGCAGCCATGATGCACGCAAGCGCGGCGCCATCGGCCTGATCTATAGCGTCGATGTGGCAACGCCACGCGCCGCAGAAATCCTGGCGCGGGTGGCCGCAGCTGCCCAGGGCCAGCCGCCATCTGGCCCGCAACCGATCACGCCGACGCCGGACACCAGCTACCGGTTGCTGACGCAAGCACCGGCCGATTTCGCCCGAACCACTGCCGACCAGAGCCAGCGCCCGATCGTTATTGGCACCGGACCCTGTGGCCTGTTCGCAGCTTTGCTGCTGGCGCAGATGGGTTTTCGACCGATCGTGCTGGAGCGCGGCAAGGCGGTGCGCGAGCGCACGGTGGATACCTTCGGCCTGTGGCGCAAACGGCTGCTCAATCCTGAATCCAACGTGCAGTTTGGCGAGGGTGG
>PEUI01000107.1:3688-5631 GCA_002785585.1 Lysobacterales bacterium CG02_land_8_20_14_3_00_62_12 | reverse complement strand
CCGATGGCAAGCTCTACAGCCAGATCAGCGACAAGCAGCATTACGGACGCAAAGTGTTGACCGAGTTCGTCAAGGCTGGCGCACCGGAAGAAATTCTCTACGTCAGCAAACCGCATATCGGTACCTTCCGGCTGGTGACGATGGTCGAGCATTTGCGCGCAACCATCAGCGAGCTCGGCGGCGAGATACGATTTTCCAGCCGCGTCGATGACTTGCTGGTGGACACCGACGCCACCGGCCAGCGCCAGTTGCGCGGCGTGGTGCTGGCCAATGGCGAGACCTTGCGCAGCGATCATGTGGTGCTGGCGATCGGCCACAGTGCCCGCGACACTTTTGCGATGCTGCACCAGCGCGGTGTGTGGATGGAAGCCAAGGCGTTCTCGATCGGATTTCGCATCGAGCATCCGCAGGCATTGATCGACCAGGCGCGCTTTGGATCGCAGGCCGGTCACCCACTGCTCGGCGCCGCCGATTACAAGTTGGTGCACCATTGCCGCAATGGCCGTTCGGTCTACAGCTTTTGCATGTGTCCGGGTGGCACTGTGGTTGCCGCCGCCAGCGAGCCGGGTGGCGTGGTCACCAATGGCATGAGTCAATATTCGCGCAATGAGCGCAACGCCAACGCGGCGATTGTGTGCGGCATCACGCCGGAGGACTACGCCGCTTACGGCAGTGGACCGCTGGCCGGCGTGGCGTTGCAGCGACATTGGGAGGAGCACGCGTTTGTGCTCGGTGGCAGCGATTACCGTGCGCCGGCCCAGCGGGTCGGCGATTTTCTCCAGCACCGCGCCGCGACCGCGTTCGGCACGGTGCAACCGTCCTACACGCCCGGCCTGCAATGCTGCGATCTCGGCCAATCGCTGCCCGACTACGCGATCACCGCGATCCGCGAAGCCTTGCTCGCCTTCGACCAACAGATTCGGGGATTCGCCATGGCCGATGCGGTATTGACCGCCGTCGAAACCCGCACCTCGTCGCCGGTACGCATCACCCGCGACGATGCCGGCCACAGCCGCAACACCCACGGCCTGTTCCCGGCCGGCGAAGGCGCCGGTTATGCCGGCGGCATTCTGTCCGCCGGTGTCGATGGCATCAAAACCGCCGAAGCGGTGGCTTTGAGCCTGATCGGCTGTCGCGCGTAGACGTGAAATCGACCGACATGGCACCACTACCAAACGCTGGTGACGGTCAGTCGGCGGCGTCATTCTTCTTCCCAATCCGCAACGGTCAATCCCGGCGCGCGCTGAAACTCCCGCAAATTGTGGGTCACCAGCGTCAGTTTTCGTGCGATGGCCTGACCAGCAATCAGCACATCGTAAGGTCCAATCGGACAGCCCCCTGCCGCCAACAGCGCACGCAGTTCACCGGCGCAGCGGGCGTCGTCTGCGTCAAAGTCAAGGACTTCAAATCGAAGGTCGTCGATTCGACGCAAATTTTCTTCCCGGCGCGCGCTTTTGTAAGCGCCATAGTAAAGCTCGTGCAACACAATCGTCGGCAAGCCAAAGTCCTGTGGCTGATACTGCTGGAGTCGCTGTAAAAAGCCGCGCTGGCCCTTGAGTAAAGCGATGACTGCATTGCAATCCAGCAGAAACTTCATTGCAGATCGTCCAACTGGGGACGGTCTTGTTCCGCTGGCCGTTCACTGGCGGCGCGGATGAAATCGGCATCGACCACACCCTGCACCTGGTTCAACCAATCCCAGTCGTTGGTGATCGGTTCAAGTATCACCGCACTACCTTGGCGCCGTATGCGCACTTCAGTAGCATCCAGTTGATACTGCTTTGGCAATTGCACTGCCTGTGTGTGGCCCAACCAGAAGATCTTTGCGGTATTCATCCATCGTCTCCCAAATCGAAGCAGACCATAAGCGTACAGCACAAGCTTCCTGCAACGACGGCACCAAGGCCGCACAGAGTCGTATCGAATGTCGTTACCGGTGACCG
>PEUI01000107.1:326-3664 GCA_002785585.1 Lysobacterales bacterium CG02_land_8_20_14_3_00_62_12 | reverse complement strand
GGATTTTGCCCCGTCTGCAAGGCGCGCAAAGGGGCGCATCGTTCGACTATGAAACCCTTTGCGCAACGAAGCAGACGGGGAAAAAGACCAGAAAGATGGCACCTTCAATGATTTACAACGCCTAAGCTCAGGCCCACGAAAACCCATGCCGAAGTCGATTGAACGATGCTGAAGCGACTGCTGATGATGGCCTTGTGTCTGCTGGTCGCCAACGCGGCCTGGGACGCGTGGCGCCATCGGCCGATGGCACGGGCCGATGGCGTGGTGGTGGCGACATCGCCACAGCAAACCCTGATCGACGACCCGCAAGCGCTGGTGGTTGGCGACTTCACGCTGACGCCACTGGCCGACTTCGCGCTGGAGGCACGGGTATTGCTGTTGTCGCGTTATCACTTCGGTATTGAATCTGACTTGGCGCCCTACGACCTCGGCGTCGGTTGGCAGCGGATGTCGGATTCCGCCGTGCTGCGCGGTTTGGAGTTATCGCAGTCATCGCGTTTTCTGCACTGGCGCTGGCGCGATGCACCACCGATTGCAGAAGCCGAAATCACCCGGTCGGCGGCCAACATCCACCTGATTCCGGCCAATTCGGCTTTGGCCCGACGCATCGGAGCGCTGCGTCCCGGCCAGATTGTGGTTTTACACGGAAAACTGGTCGAAGCGGTGCGCGCCGATGGCTGGCACTGGCGGAGTTCGTTGACGCGCGAAGATGGCGGCGCCGGCGCCTGCGAATTACTGCTGGTCGATGCGCTGCAAACGCGCTGAGCGCATCGGTTTGGCGGTGGCAGCAACGACGCCTGCTGATCCCAGATCCGGCCAAAACGCTCACTGAATCGGCGTACTATCATCGCACCCAAAACGCCGCCGCAACGCGGATCACTCACCATTGAGGCCACCATGAAGCTCACCTTGCGCTCCACCGCATTCCCCCCCGCGGGAGCGATCCCCGCTGTCCACACCTGTCAGGGCCAGGACCGCTCGCCGGCACTGTCCTGGTCTGGCGTGCCAGTTGGCACGCAGAGTCTGGTGCTGATCGTCGATGATCCCGATGCGCCCGATCCACAGGCACCAAAAATGACCTACGTGCATTGGGTGCTTTACAACCTGCCAGCGACCACCACCGCGCTGCCGGAAGCCGTGGAGCCGCGACAACTGCCGCACGGCACCGGTGAAGGACTCAACGACTGGAAGCGCACCGGCTACGGTGGCCCCTGCCCGCCGATCGGTCGGCATCGCTATTTCCACAAACTCTACGCGCTCGATTGCCTGCTCGATCTGCGCGGCCATCCCACAAAATCCGAGGTGGAAGCCGCCATGGCCGGACATGTGCTGGAGCACACCGAGTTGATCGGCACTTACCAGAAGCACCCGTAGTCGCGGTAGCGGTGAACCCGCCCGCAAATCCGTTGAGCGATGCCAATCTCGCTACGGCCATCGGCACCCAGCTTTTTACGACGCGACCGTGGTACACCGCCGTCACCTCATTCACAACACGCAAGGGGAATCTCGCCATGTGGACCAGCACAAAGACCACTCGCCGCCATGGGTTTCACCGCGCCCTCACGCGCAGCGCCATCGGCGTCGCGCTGATCGGGTTGTCAGGGCTGCTATCGGCTAGCGCAGCCGAGACCGCGGGAATCCCCTCGCGAGGTCCGGATGGCATCACCGAATCCGTCGCCGAGATCATGCAGCGCGAAGCCGCCACGCCGAAGCCACCATTCGATCCGCTGCTGATCACGGCGCGGCCAGAGGTCGGTCCGGCGCCGCCGAAAGCCCCGCTGCCGGGGTCGCTGGATATCCCGCATTATCCGGTTGATGCGATCGACAATGGCCAGCTCTGGGACCCAGCGCGCTCCGGCCCGCTGCAACCGCAAGTGGTGGGCACCAGCATTGCGGGCCCCGGTCGCAACGCCGATGGCATCAGCGCGATCCCGCCCGACAGCATCGGCGATGTCGGGCCGACCCAGGTCCTGATGCACGTCAATGGCCGCATCAAGGTGTACGACAAGTTCACTGGCGCCGTCGGTGGTCTGGATGTCACCGACACCACGTTTTGGGCCTCGGTCAGCAACGGCGTCGGTATCTCCGATCCGCGCGTCGATTACGACCGCTTGAGTGGCCGCTGGTTTTTGACCATGATCAATGTCGCGGCGACTTCGAACCGCATCCTGATTGCGGTCAGCAGCGGCCCGACGATTAGCAACAGCGCCAGCTTTACGTTTTTTCAGATCACCACCGCCAGCCAGTTTCTCGATTACGACACCCTGGGGGTCGACGCCCATGCGCTCTACATCGGCGGCAACATTTTCACCACGTCTTCCGGTTCGTTTGCCAGCACCCGTGGCTATGTCATCAACAAGGCCAACTTGCTGGCCGGGTCGCTGGTATTCACCACCTTCAACAATATGGCTACTGGCACCGTGGCCGGGCCGTGGACGCCACAGGGCGTGAGCAATGACGACCCCGCGGCGACCGAAGGCTATTTCATCGGCGTTGATATTTTGACCTTCAGCAAGCTGCAGATTCGGCGCGTCAGCGATCCCGGCGGTGCCAGCCCAACCCTTTCGGCCAACCTCAGCATCACCGTGCCGACGACGACCTTCCCAATCAACCAAACCTACCAGGGCGTGCTCAATAATCGCAGTCTGGACGCATTGGATGATCGCCTGTTCCAGGCCCAGATCACCCGCGATGTCATCAGCGGTCGCTCCACTTTGTGGGCCGCCCACAATATCCAGGTCAATGCGGCGGGCGTGGGCAATAACAGCGGCGGTCGCAACGGTTCGCGCTGGTACGAGATCGACAATCTGAGCTCCACCCCCACCCTGCTCCAGTCGGGCACTTTGTTCGATAGCGCCGCCAGCAATCCGAGCGGCTATTGGATTCCCAGTGCGGCGATGTCCAGTCAGGGCCACATGGCGCTAGGGGCAAGTTCTGCTGGCGCGGCGCGCTTTCCGGAACTTTGGGCAGCGGGCCGTCTGCGCACCGATACGCTTGGGACGACCCAAGCCCCGAGTCAATTGCAGGCCAGTAGTAGCACCTACAACTTGGAAGGGGCCAACACCGTGCAACGCTGGGGTGACTATTCCAAGACCGCCCTCGATCCCTGCGACAGCCAAACTTTTTGGCATGTCGGAGAGTACGCCGATGCGGCGAATTCCTGGCGGCTGCGCGCGGTTCAGTTGCGTGCTGCCACGCCGCCCACCGGCGCCACCCCGGTGCCAGGAACCATCAGTGTGGGTGCCACCAACGTCAGCGTAGTGGTCAACGCCACTTCGGTTTCTGGCACCGAGTTCTTTGACAATCCGGCCGGCTACCTTTGCGACGCCAGTTGCAGC
>PEUI01000107.1:0-319 GCA_002785585.1 Lysobacterales bacterium CG02_land_8_20_14_3_00_62_12 | reverse complement strand
GCACCGGCACCTGCCATATCGCCGCCAGCGTGACCGGCGTGGCACCAGCGGGCACGCCGATCAGCATCAACAGCGTTACCTTCAATAGCCCCACCCAAATTACGCTCAACGTCAGCGCCACCAGCGCCGGCGTTGGCACGCACACCGTGCAAGTTCGCAATCCGGACGGCCAAGCCAGCAGTTTCGATATTCTGACGAGCGCAACATCGAATCCCAGCTTCACGCCGGCCGGCGCGATCTCGCGTCAACAGGGATCGCCCGCAGGGGCGGCGGTCAGCGTCGGCACCGTCACTGATCCGGATACGCCGGTGGCCAGCTT
>PEUI01000320.1 GCA_002785585.1 Lysobacterales bacterium CG02_land_8_20_14_3_00_62_12 | reverse complement strand
AACGACCATAGCTGCCGAGATGGTTCACACCGGGCACCCAGTAGGTGTCCATGGTGGATTTCTTTTCGATCGCGTCTTCGCCCCGGTAACCCTTGATCTCGACCACCAGGTTGAGCAGGTCGCCGGGGCCGTGGCCGTCATCGACCCGCACAATGAAGTCGGGCAGGTATTTGCGCATTTCGGAGCCGTAGCGATACGGCACTTCCAGGCCGAGGCCGTGGTTTTTCACATAGGCACGCACTTTGGGGTGCGATTCCGCGACGCGGCAGAATTCGCCTTCCCAATCGCTGTCGAGCACCACCCAATTGATATGGCAGGACTGGGAACTGGTTTTCCAGCGGTCGGTTTTCGAGGTGTTGAAGCGGACGTGCTTGGTCGATCCGGCGGGGTTGTAGGCGTCGAGCAGCGCCTTGATCGGGCGTTCGTCGAGGAACTTCCGGGTGATCGCGGCGGTGATCTTGTTGCAGGCCATGTCGGCCAGTGCCTGATACATGAGCAGCGCGGGATAGGTACCACCCTTGCATACCAGGCAGGTGTCGAGCCATTGCTTGGTGATGCGTTTGAGCTGGCCGAAGAGGTGGAGCTTCGGCGCTTCGCCGGGGTCGCGCCATTTGGTATAAAGCAGGCGTTGCGTCAGATTGAACAGCACCGTGGAGGGACGGACGTCGCCCAGGTGTGCGACGTTGAAATCTTCCGGCTTGCCGATCAACCCGGCATTGACGGTGGTGGTCGGCCCGACGAGAGCTGGGCTGAGTGTCAGAGTGGATTCGGCGTTGAAGTCGGCGGCGAGCCGTTCCTCCGGCAACTCGACACGATAACCCTCTACGCGGGGAAAGCGGATTTCCAGTGCATCACGTTCCGGTCGCATGGCCTTGACTTGCACCGTCTTGCGCGGCGGCTGCGGTGGCGCAATGACCGGCTTGGCGGTGAAGTCGAAGGGGATGCCGAAAACGTCGGCGTACTCGACGTTGAACAGCCCGTCCTCGTTCAACTCGTAGGACTGGCGGCGCAGCGCGCGACCGATGACCTGTTCGCACAGCAGTTGTGTACCGAAGGCGCGTATGCCGAGGACGTGGGTGACGGTATTGGCATCCCAGCCTTCGGTGAGCATGGATACCGATACGACGCAGCGGATGGAGCCGCCAAGCCGCTCTGGTTTGCCGACGGTATTCATCACTTCGCGCAACAGTTCCTGATCGGTGATGATGTCGGCAGATCGGGCATCACCGCTACGTTCCACGATTTCTCGGCGAAATTGCGCTATTTCGTCCGCCGCCATGCCGCGAAAATTCTCGTCGAGCGCATCGCCGGCTTCGAGCTGTTCGCTGTCGATGAGCAAGGTGTTCGGGCGCGGCAGCGGGTTGCTGGTGGCTTTGTCGTAGTTACTGAACAGGGGCAAGGCGCCGGGAAAGGGCGGCGGTGTGGTGCCGTCTTCGTTGGGCCTGCGCTGGAAGCCGGAAATGAAGTCATAAACCAGCTTGGAGATGGCGGTGTTTTGGCAGACGATGATGAAACAGGGTGGCACCTTGATGCCGCTCTCCACCCACTTGTTGAAGGTCTTTTCGTAGTGACCATAGAGGGCTTGCAACGCTGTTTGCAAAAGGGTCGGCAGGTTAAGCGGATCGAGTTCGCCAGCGACGGTTCGCCCCCCTCTCGGCAGTCTGGGCTGAGCGTCCTTGAGGTTTTCCCACAGGTCGCGGAACATCGGCATTTCTTGGCCCGGTATGTTCTGCGCCACCGGCACGCGCGGGAGTTTGACGATGCCACACTCGATGGCATCCATCAGCGAGAAGTCACTCATGGTCCACGGGAACAGTGTGCCCTCGGCGTAACCTGAACCACTGAGGAAGAACGGTGTAGCAGACAGGTCCATGACGCGGGCAACGCCCAGTTTGCGGTTCACGGCTTCGAGGCCGGTAATCCACAGGCGCGCGGCCTCGTTGTTCTTCTCGGCCTCTTTTTTCTCGTCACCCTTCAGCGATTCATCGTCGGTGTCTTGCGGTTTTTCCCGGTAGCAGTGATGCGCCTCGTCGTTGATGACGAGGATGTTCTTCATGCCCATTAAGTCGGGCATGACGCGCTGGAGCATCTGGCCTTCGGTTTCGAGCGTTTTGGGTTCTTCGCCGGTGCGGCCCTGGAGCAAAGCCCGACCGCCCTTGGACAGATCGATGCGTTCGCGCATCTTGAAGGCGTGATAGTTGGTGATGACGATCTTGGCGCGATTCACGTCGTCGAGCATGTCGCCCGGCACCAGTTCGCGGTCTTTGTAGTAGCTGTTGGGGTCGTTGGGCTGGAGGACGCGCAGCCTATCCTTGATGGTCAGGCCGGGGGCACAGATCAGAAAGCCGCGCGTGAAGCTCTTGCTTGCCTGTCGGCGTACCGCGTTGATGGTCTGCCAGGCAATGATCATGGCCATGACCGTGGTCTTGCCGGCGCCGGTGGCCAGTTTTAGCGCCAGACGCATCAGCTCGGGATTGGCATCCTTGTTCGCCAATGCGAGATGATCGAGAACACGCTTGCCATGCTTGGACTGAGGGGCAACCTCGGTGAGCCAGATCGCGGTTTCCACCGCCTCCACCTGACAAAAAAACGGGCGGATAGAATTGAATTTGTGATGGCGCCAGTGCTGCAATAGACGGACTGTTTCCGGCGTGACCTGCCACTGATTGGGATGGGGCAGGGACCTCCAGGAATCCACGTGGCTACGTACTTCATTGATGATCGAGGTGGGGTCGTATTGCTGCTCCTTCGTGGACAGCCCCGCGCCCTCCTCGAAAACGAATCCTTCCTGCTTGGCAGCGGCCTTGCGCTTCTTGGGCTTCGGGATCGGTGTGATGAACTTGGCGCGGCGGCGAGTTTCGATGATCTGCTGCGTGGGTTGCCCATCTTCATCCAGCTCCCAATGTCGCGGTGGGTACGCATAGGGTGAGTTGAGGATCGGTTGGTCAAAAAAGGGGTTGGGCATGGCGTTTCCTATTTGGCCTTGGCGCCCGTTGTTGAAACCCCGGTACGCGATTGGCTTTTTTGCGGAATTGCGTTCGGCTTGGCAATCTCTACCCCGACCCGCCCGCAATAGTCGCGGATCATCACCGCGATCATGTTGGCGACGGAGCGGTGCTCATTGACCGAAGCGATGCGCACCGCTTCTTTGAGTTCGGGTTCGATCCGAAATGTCAGCGTGGCAGTCTTGGCGGAAGCCATGTTTTCCGCTTGTGTAGCGCATGTACTGTGAAAGTAAAGTACTGTACCGAAATCTTCCGCATAATCCAAATTGATGCTGCGATTTAACTCAAGGAGCGAACGCATGGCTCAGTGTCGTCGTAGCAATGCAGTGCAACACCTCGCACAATCGTCGAGGGTTACACCATCGAAGCGATCACCATTTGTTGTTTTACGAACGCACAGCACCGAAGTTGTGTGTTGAGCAGGGCGAGATGGTGAGAGGCGTTGCACAACAGTCGCGATGCTGATCGACGCTCCCACAAAAAGCGGGAGCACCGCACTGCCGGGGTGGTGGCGCCGACAAGCGTCGCGATGGCGCGATCGGCGCTCCCGCAAAAAACGTCAGCGTTGGTAGTCGGGGTAAACTGCGAGCGTGAAGCCGCCTGAATCCCCTTTCTCGTTAGCGAATCTTGCGGCACCAGCGGCTGGGGTCGGCGGTGCTGCGGTGGTTGCGCTGGATCAGGCGGCGATTATTTACGACCCGTCAGGATTCGCCGAGCCGCCGAGTCTGGATTGGTTTCAATCGCCCCCGGGCAAGAGTGGCGCGGATCGGCGCGGTCGGGGTGCGGTTTACTACCTGGCAACGGCGGCGGGCGCGGCGGTGTTACGGCGCTATCGCCGCGGTGGACTGATGGCGCGCCTTGGCACTGATCGCTACCTTTGGCTGGGTGCCGAAGTGACGCGACCGTTTCGCGAGTTTCGGCTGACGGCGGCACTCTATCGCGCCGGTCTGCCGGTGCCACAACCCTTGGCGGCCGCTTATTGGCGTAGCGGCATGACTTATCAAGCGGCACTGATGACCAAGCGGATCGACCGCGCCGAAACCTTGGCCGAGCGCTGGCGACGTGCGCCCGCAGCCATCGACTGGGCCGCGTTGGGTGGTTTGATCGCGCGTTTTCATGCCTTGGGCATTTGCCACGCCGATCTGAACGCGCACAATATTTTGCTGGATTCAGCGGGTCGGGCGTACCTGATCGATTTTGATCGCGGCCGCTGGCGTGCATTGGATGCGATCTGGCCAGCACAGAACCTGGCGCGATTGCATCGCTCGCTCTGCAAGATTGGCGCGGGGCAGCCAGAAACCTTAGTGGCGCCCGCCGACTGGGCAGCGCTGGAATCCGCTTGGCGATCACAACTGCTGCATCCCGCCAGCATCGGCGAGGGGGCGCGATGAACGGCCAATGGCAGTTGCGGTTTCTCGGCGTTGGTAACGCCAGCGCGGTCGAGCTGGGCTCGGCGGCGGCGGTGCTCGAATACGACGCCGCGCCGATGTTGTTGATCGATTGCGGTCAGGAAGCGCTGACCGCCTACGTGACGCAGTACGCAAGGATGCCGGATGCCGTCTTCATCACCCACGCGCATTTCGATCACATTGGCGGTTGCGAGCGACTTTTCTATCAAGCATTGTTCGATCCCGCGCGTTGCGGCAAAGTGCGCCTCTATTGCGCGGCGGCGCTGGTGCCGATTTTGCAATCGCGCCTTGGCGACTACCCGAGTCCGCTCGCCGAGGGCGGCGCCAATTTTTGGGATGCTTTCCAACTGGTTCCGGTCGGCCGCGGATTTTGGCATCGCGGTCACTGGTTCGATGTTTTTCCGGTGCGCCATCACTTGCCGAACACGGCATTTGGTCTGGCGTTGACGGGCGCGTTCCTGTGGACCGGCGACACCCGGCCGATCGCCGATCAAATTGCCTTGTTGGACGACGGCAAGATGCTGATTGCGCACGATTGCGGATTGCTCGGCAATCCCTCGCATACCGGTCTGGAGGACTTGCTGCGGGACTATTCCCCAGCCACGCGCCGTCGCATGGTGCTGTATCACTACGCGAGCACGGCCGATGCCGAGCAGTTGGCGGCGGCCGGCCTGCGTGTCGCCCAACGCGGCGAAGTGATGCCGCTCAATGCGCCGATCCCGGCGCTGCAGGCCTGCACGCGGGCTTGGTCGAATTGAACGGGTTTGGTCGCCGCTGCTTTCAGGCGCTGCGGGCGAGCTGGACTTCGGTCACCGTGGGATTGGTGCCATGCATATTGCGTAGCGCGCGCAGCACGCCGCGGTGCAGGCTTTGGATTTCGCCGTACGGCGAGTCGAAGGTGGCGCGATAGGCGGCCACCAACCAGCGCTTGATGCCGGCCACGCGTACCGTCGGCTGTTGCGAACGCACACGGGCGAAAGCGATGGCGGCTTCCACTTGCCAGTTCGGTTCCGTCGGCGCGGACTCGATCGGGCCGACGACCTGGGCCCGGGTCAGCTCGGCCAATGCCGTCAAGCCAATGCGTTTGCGATCTGCTGCATCGAGTTCGGCAATGGCGCTGCTGATCGTGGTGAACTGACGCAGCATTTGCAGATAGCGGGCAAACGCGGTGCTGCGTTCCAGTACGCGGGCACCCAGATTGACGTTATTGAGCATGGCCACGGGTAGGTTTCCTTTTCGGCTGGACGGTGCCGCGTACTGTGTCGAAAAGGGCGCGGGAAAATTGCCGATCCGGTCACAAATAGGGCCAGCGATACTGACCAAATAGGGCGCAATGTGATGGTGTTCAAAGGCAAACTGTGAGCGGCGTCACCGTTTGGCTGACGCCGGTGGTCAGGCAGCACAAGGCTTGCCGCCGCTGCCGGTCAACTGTCGGACAAACTTTCATGCAGCAGGGGTGCGGCACTCATCGATGATGAAAGACACTGTGCGGGTGCGATGTCGCGCAAGGGCAGAGGTCGTGAAAAGATTTGATGGCACTGACCGCGAAACCTGACCACCCAAAAATCGCGCTCCGCCTCCGGCTTGGTTGGGCATCGCTGCGCTCAAGCCTAACCTAGGTCTTTCACGCTAACGACAACGATGCGCCAGCGCTTGGCCGACGCGCACGGCTTGACCGCTGCGTAGTGCCGGGTCCAGCGCCGCGACCCGCTCCGGCATCAGCACGATAACGGTTGAGCCGTAGTTGAATCGCGCCATTTCGGCAAACCGTGGAATCTCGATGGGTTTGACCATGCCGCGATAATCGCGTACCCAAAGTCGGTGGGCGTAAGGCGGAATCTCAACGCCCGACCAAACCGTTTCGACACCCGAGACCAGCAGGGCGCCGACCATGACCACTGCCAGCGGACCGAAGTCGGTGTCGAAACAGCACACCAGCCGTTCGTTGCGGGCGAACAATCGTGGTACCTGCGCCACCGTGTTGGGTGACACGCTGAACAAACGTCCGGGCAAATGGCGGGTTTCCTGCAGTCGTCCGGTCCACGGCATGTGCACCCGGTGGTAGTCGCGCGGCGACAGATAAATCGTCGCGAACGATCCCGAACGATAGTTGGCCGCCAGATCACCACTACCGAGCAATTCTTCAACGCTGAAATCGAAGCCCTTGGCTTGAAAGATGCGGCCGTCGCCAATACGCCCCAGTTGCGAAATGCGGCCATCGGCGGGCATCAGCAGGCTGTCGGGGTCGGCATCGGCGACCCGCGCGCCGGGTTGCAGCGCCCGCGTGAAAAAGGCATTGAAGTGGGGATAACTGTCGGCGTCCGGATAACTGGCTTCAGACCAATCGACGTTGAAACGCCTGGCGATCTGCCGGATCAAAAAGTTTTTCCACGGCCGCCACCGAATTCGGGTGAGACGCCGCATCAGGGCTGACAGCAGACGCTGCGGCAGCAGGTACTGACAAGCCACCAACAGCGACATTATTGGCTACCCAGCAAGCGCCGCAAATCGTCGGCAATCGCCGCCGGATCGTGCGGCGGTCGAATGATGCCGATCACCCGTACCTGCCGATCGAGCACCACAAATTGGGCGCTGTGATCGACGCTGTATTCGCCCGCCACTGGCGCTTGCTTGAAATACAGTACACCGAGTTCGCGGGTGAACGGCAACAGTGCGGCATCGGGACCGGTGGCGGCGAGCAAGCGCGCGGAAAAGAATTTCGCATAGTTGCCAAGCGCGTTCAGGTCGTCACGTTCCGGATCGACCGAGACGAATACAAAATTGATTTGATCGGCGGCGGCGCCGAGCAATTTTTCGGTATCGCGCAAGACGCCCAGCGCTGTCGGGCAAACGTCCGGGCAATGGGTGAAGCCAAAAAACAAAATCGAGTAGCGGCCCTGCAAGCGCGCTTTGTTCAAGCGGCCGCTGGGGCTGGTCGAAAGTTCAAAATCAGACAGCGTACGCGCCTGCGCATAGCTCAGCAGCGAGCGAAACGCCGGTGCCGACGCGGCTTGCTGGTGCCGACCGAGCATCAGGCCGATGCTGGCTGCCACCGCGAGCAGGGCAATGATCCAGGGGAGACGAGACATAAAGTGGCGAAAAACCTACCGGGTCGCGCAGTATAGCGGTCGCCAGACCCTATAATTCGGCCATGACCCAAGCCCTGCAGACGATCATCGACCACATCCGTTACGGCGCTTCGCGTTTCAACGCTGACCACCTTTGCTTCGGCCACAGTTTCGACAATGCGCTGGATGAGGCGACGCAACTGGTGCTGCACGCGCTGCATCTGCCGCACGATCTCAGCCCGGTGTATGGATCGGCGCGGCTGACCGCAGCGGAGCAACAGGCCGTGCTGGGCTTGTTCGAACGACGCATTCGCGAGCGCAAGCCGGCCTGTTATCTGACCGGAGAAGTTTGGTTTGCCGGTTTGAGTTTCGGCTGCGACGAACGCGCTTTGATTCCGCGCTCGCCGATTGCCGAATTGATCGAGGCCGGCTTCGAACCTTGGCGCGCCGGGCGGCCACTGGCGCGGGTGCTGGATCTGTGCACGGGCGGTGGTTGTATTGCCATTGCCTGCGCGCACTATTTGCCCGAAGCCCAAGTGGATGGCGTCGATATCAGCGCGGCGGCGCTGGCCTTGGCCGCGGAAAATGCCGAGCGTTTGCAGGTGACCGATCAGCTCAATTGGCGGCAATCGGATTTGTTCTCGGCGCTGGCCGGTGCGCGCTATGACTTGATTGTCAGCAACCCGCCCTACGTCACCCAGGCAGAGGTCGCGGCACTGCCTGCGGAATATCGATTTGAACCGGAAAACGGCCTGATCGCCGGCGCCGATGGGCTCGATCTGGTGCTGCGCATTTTGCGCGACGCTGCGGAGCATCTGAATCCGGATGGCTGGTTGATTTGCGAAGTAGGGGAGGCGGAACACGCGCTGGTGCGGTTGTTGCCGCAGGTTCCCTTCATCTGGGTTGAGTTCAAGGTCGGCCAGATGGGTATTTTTGTGCTGGAGCGCGATGCGCTGCTGGCCTGGCAGCATGAGTTCGCTCTGCTCGCCCGGCACCGCGAGGCGGCATGAGCCACAACCATTTCGGCAAATTGCTGACACTAACCACCTTCGGCGAAAGCCATGGACCAGCGATCGGCTGCGTGCTCGATGGGCTGCCACCGGGCATCGAGATCGCGCCGGAAGATTTTCAACTGGATTTGCAGCGACGGGCGACCGGCCGCACGCGGCATACCTCGCAGCGCCACGAGGCCGATCAAGTGGAAATTCTTTCCGGCGTTTACACCGGCAAGACCACCGGCACCGCACTCGCTTTGCTGATCCGCAACACCGACGCTCGCAGCAAAGACTATGCCGACATCGCCGAGCAGTTTCGCCCCGGCCACGCTGACTACACCTATTGGCAGAAGTACGGCATCAGGGACCCACGCGGTGGCGGCCGCTCCAGTGCCCGCGAAACCACCATGCGGGTGGCCGCGGCGGTGATCGCGAAGAAATGGCTGCGGCAACGTTACGGCATTGAAATCCGTGGCTATCTGGCGCAGATCGGCGAGCTGAAACCGAGGCACTTCGACTGGGCCGCGGTCGAGCAAAATCCGTTCTTTTGGCCCGATGCCGAGATGGTCCCGGAGCTCGAAGCCTGCATCGATGCCTTGCGCAAGTCCGGCGACTCGATCGGCGCCCGCGTCGATGTCGAAGCGAGCGGCGTACCCGCGGGCTTTGGCGAACCGATCTACGGCAAGCTCGACAGCGATCTCGCCGCCGCGCTGATGAGTATCAATGCGGTCAAAGGTGTCGAGATCGGCGCCGGATTCGCCTGCATCAGCCAGCATGGCAGCGACCATCGCGACTTGATCCGTGCGGACGGTTTCGCCAGCAATCACGCCGGTGGCATTCTGGGTGGCATCGCCACCGGTCAGGTCGTGCGTGCCAGCATGGCGATCAAGCCGACCTCCAGCCTGCGCCTGCCAGGCGCCAGCGTCGACGTCCATGGCGCTGCGGTCCAGGTCGTCACCAAGGGCCGCCATGATCCCTGCGTTGGCATTCGTGCCACCCCGATCGCCGAGGCGATGATGGCGTTGGTACTGATGGATCATGCGCTGCGGCATCGTGCGCAGTGTGCTGACGTTGGTGAGGTTTTGCCGCGCATTCCGGCCGCTCGGCCGATTTAGAATTGACTTGAGAACTGCATCGACCATGAGCAAAAAATCTGCATACAACATCGCGGTTGTTGGCGCCACTGGTGCCGTCGGCGAAGTCATGCTGGGCCTCCTTGCCGAACGCAAGCAAGCATTGAAGCTGGGGCAGGTGGTGGCTTTGGCGAGCCCGCGTTCGGCCGGTGGCAAAGTCAATTTGGGTTCGCGTCAGCTGCTGGTGCAAGACCTGGAGTCGTTTGATTTTGCGGGTATCGACATTGCCCTGTTTTCCGCCGGTGGTAGCGTTTCTGCGCGCCACGCGCCACGCGCCGTCGCCGCCGGCGCGGTAGTGATCGACAACACCGCGCAATTTCGCTATGACCCGGAGATTCCGTTGGTCGTCGCCGAGGTCAACCCGCAGGCGATTGGCCGCTACCCGAGCCGCGGCATCATTGCCAATCCCAATTGTTCGACCATGCAGATGTTGGTTGCGCTGGCGCCGATCCAGCGTGCGGTTGGCATTACCCGAATCAATGTGGCGACCTATCAATCGGTTTCCGGCGCGGGTCGCTCCGGGCTCGAAGAACTCGCCAAGCAAACCGCGCAGTTGCTCAATTTTCAGACCGTGAAGGTCAGCAAATTTCCCTGCCAGATTGCCTTCAACGTGATCCCGCAGATCGACGAGTTTTTGGCTAACGGCTACACCAAAGAAGAAATGAAGATGGTCTGGGAAACCCAGAAGATCTTTGAAGATTCGAGCATCATGGTCAACCCGACGGCGGTGCGGGTGCCGGTTTTTTACGGTCACGCCGAGGCGGTGCATATCGAAACCCGCGATCCGATCAGCGCCGCAGAAGTGCGGGCGCTACTGGAAAAAGCGCCAGGCGTGGTAGTGGTGGATGAGCACAAAGCCGGTGCTTATCCAACCCCGGTGACGCATGCGGCCGGCCAGGACCCCGTGTATGTTGGGCGTATTCGTGCGGATATTTCACATCCGCACGGCATCGACCTGTGGGTGGTGGCCGATAACATTCGCAAGGGCGCGGCACTGAACGCCGTACAGATTGCCGAGCGACTGATCGCGGACTATCTTTGACCGTCATGGTCGCCAAGGTGGCGCCGGGATCGATCCATGGCAGGTTTTTGGCTACTGTGATGGCCTAATGATAATTTCAATCTTCCCCTATACTTAGCGCCGTGTTATAAGCTGATTTCTAAGTTCGGTCTGCAGCTCAAGGCCAAACCCTCAATGCCAATCAATCGCCAATCATCGGGGCTACGCATGAACCGACCGCTGCCAATTTCACTTGCTGTCGCATTAGCGCTCGGCAGTTCTGCTGCCTCTGCGCTAGGACTGGGCGGCATCGTCGTTACCTCTGACTTGAACCAACCGTTGCGCGCCGAGATTCCGGTCATCACCAGTCGTGCCGGCGAAGCCGAGGGCTTGCGCGCCAAGCTGGCGGCTGCCGAGGAGTTCACCCGGGTCGGGCTGAGCATCAGCAGCGTAGCGGTGCCAATCACTTTCGATGTGACGCAGAATGCGCGTGGCGAAACCGTGATCCAGGTCAGCAGCGATCAGCCCGTTCGCGAGCCATTTCTCACTTTTCTGGTGGAAGTGAACTGGGCCAACGGCCGCATCTTGCGTGAGTATTCCGTGCTGCTCGACCCGCCGATTTCCGCACCCGCAATCATTGGTAGCCGGGCAGCGGTCGAGCGTATCGCCGAACCCCAAGCACTGCCGACTGAGCGCTTGTCGGCCGCGCCGCCCAGCAGCCAGCTGGCGGAACCCGAAGCGGCGCCGGTGACGCCGCTTCCGGAGCCGGAGTCGACACCCGCGCCAGCGCCAGCGGCCACGCCAGTAGCAGAAGCAGCACCCGAAGTGCCGCCCGAAGCAGCACCCGAAGCAACGCCAGAAGCGGCGTTGGTGGCCGAGACCGCAGCCCCGGCGCCTGCGCCAGCAGCGGAACCGGCAGCGGCGTCCGCAGCGGTTGAAGCGCCGCCGCCTGCAGCGACCATGGCCAGCAGCGAATACGGCCCGGTGGCCACCGGCGAAACCTTGTGGGAAATCGCCACGACGACGCGCCCCAACGAAGCCGTCACGCTCAATCAAATGATGCTGGCCCTGTTGCGTGCGAATCCGGACGCGTTTTATCAGCAAAATGTAAACACCTTGAAACGCGGGGCGATTTTGCGCATTCCCGGTCCACCGGAGCTGTCGGCTACCAATGCCAGTCAAGCCACAGTAGAAGTGCTTAACCAAAATCGAAGCTGGATCGAAGCAACGCGTCCCACCTTGGTAGCGGATACCGCGCTTGCCAGTACCGGCGCGTCGCCATCGGCGGCGGCATCCGGCAGCAAGACCAGTTCGCGTCTTGAGTTGGTGCCGCCAGGCAAGTCGGATAGCAGTTCTGATCGGCCCGGTAGCGCTGGTGGTACCGGTGCCGCCGAAGCGCGCGCCGAAGTGGCGCGGACCAAAGAGGCATTGTCCAGCAGCCAGAAAGACGCGCGCGAGTTGCGAGCACGGATCAAAGAACTCGAAGGCATCAGCGAAAAATCTGAGCGACTGATCCAACTCAAGGATTCCGAACTCAAAGGATTGCAGGACCGTTTGGCGGCCGCTGACCAGCGCGCCCGCGAAGCCAGCGCGCAACTCAGCAGCGCGCAAAAAGACGCGTTGAACGCGCGTCTCAAAGCCGAAGCCGAAACCAGGAAAACGCAGGCTGAGGCCGCCGCCAAATTGGCCAAAGCCGAAGCGGCTGCCAAACTGGCGGCGGATGCGCTGATCGCCAAAGATACCCAAGCCGCCAAAGCTGCGCTGGCAGCCAAAGCCCAAGACGTGAAACCCGCTACGACCGCCGTGGTCGCGAGCAACGACCCATCTGCGCAAGAGACCAACGACGTGGCGGCCATCCCAGATCCATCCGCAGCACCGGTCACCCAGATCAATGGCAGCGCCAGCGATTCATCCACCGCTGCAGCCGCTGCCACTGACCAGCCGATCAATGCCGAGACCAAGCCGTTGGCGGAAGCAGAAGCGGTCAAGCCGGTACCGGTCAGCGATGGCCCAGCGGCAACGCCTTGGTATCGCAATTCCATGGTCATGGGCGGTATTGGCTTGTTGTTGGCGGCGTTGGCGGCGATTGGCCTGATTGCCCGCAAACGCAATGCGGCGCCAACTGCCAGCACTCCGGGCGGTTCGCTCGCTGGGGCCTTTGCCAATGGCGTCGATGGCACTGATGCGGCGGATTCGGTAGAAACCGACCTGCTCAACGCGCTGGCGTTCGATCCGACCGACCTCAACGCGCATCTCAACGTGCTGGAATATTTTTATACCCGCCGCGATCCCGAGAAATTTGAGGGCGCAGCCGAAGCCATGTACGCGCAGGTAGCCGATCCTTCCTGTCCGGAATGGCAGGGCGTGATCCTGATGGGCATGGACATCAGCCCGACGCATCCCTTGTTCAGCGGCAACGCGGACACGGCGGAACACAACGCGGTGCCCGATTTTGGCGAGCCGGCGTTTGCCGCCCACCAGGTGACCGCCGAGCATGTGGCCTTCGATGAGCCGACCTTCGCGGAGCCAGCTACAGCGGCAACACCAGCAGCGGCAACACCAGCAGCGGCAACACCAGCAGCGGCCACCGTCGATTCGCCGCCGCCGCACGATGATTTCGATTTTGTGCTGACCGATCCGGTAGTGGCTTCAACGCCGATCACCCAGCCAGCTTCTCCCAGTTTCGATTTCGACCTGGGCAGCGCCGACAGCTTGGGCGCGACGCCGACTTTGGAAGTGCCGTCGATCGATCTTGTGGAGGCCGACCAGAATCCAACCGCTCCAGCGGTGGCCGTGATCGACAACGAGTTTTTGGGTGATGACGCCGTTGCCACCAAGATTGATCTGGCGCGTGCCTATCTCGACATGGGCGATAGTGATGGTGCTCGCAGCATGCTGGAGGAAGTCATCAGCGAAGGTAATGCCAGCCAGCGAGATGAAGCCCGCGAACTGCTCAAGGAAATCGGCTAGCCCGAGGCTTTAAGCCGCAGCTCATCGATCTTCGCGGCCGCTGCGAAGCCAGTGCGGCCACGGTTGCCGTAGGGTTCTGATTGGCGACGCGTTGTTGCTGAACCGGTGGCGTGGCTTTAGGCACCCTGCTTGAAAACCGTCGGCAATCGCAGCGCTGGGCTGGTTTAGCCATGCGGCTCACGGTCCAACCGAACCCGGTCTCCTAACTGGCGCCAGCATCGATGAAAGTCGCATTGGGCATTGAATACGATGGCAGCAACTTTTGTGGCTGGCAAAACCAGACCAAAGGCCAGTCGGTGCAATCACACGTTGAGCGTGCCTTGAGTTTTGTCGCCGACAGCAACGTTGCCGTCGTCTGTGCCGGGCGTACCGACGCTGGCGTGCACGCGCGCTGCCAGGTGGTGCATTTCGTCAGTGCCACCGTGCGCACGCCTTGGGCCTGGCTGATGGGCGGCAATACGAAACTTCCGGCCAGTATCGCCGTGCGCTGGGTGCAGCCGGTAGCCGAAGATTTTCACGCCCGCTTTTCGGCACGGGCACGACGCTATCGCTACAGCTTGATCAACCGTCGCAGTCGGCCCGCGTTGGAGAAACGCTTTTGTGCCTGGGAGTGTATGCCGCTCGATGTGGCCGCCATGCAGGCGGCGAGCCGATGCTTGCTCGGCCAGCACGATTTCACTTCTTTCCGCACCCTGGCTTGCCAGGCGCCGAGTCCGGTGCGAACGATCCTGGCGCTGGACTTCACGCAACGCGGCGAGCGCATTGATTTGAACATCGAAGCGAACGCCTTTCTCCACCATATGGTGCGCAACATCGCCGGCAGCTTGCTGGCGGTGGGTCGTGGCGAACATCCGCCGGAATGGATCGCCGAGGTACTGGCCGCACGCAGTCGCAAACTGGCAGGCATCACCGCGTCGGCGTCGGGCCTGTGCTTTCTCGGGCCGCGCTATTCACCGGCTTTCGGTTTGCCCGATGAGGTCTGTCTGGATGCCTGAACCTGGCTTCGAACGCACCCGTATCAAGTTTTGCGGCATCACCCGCAGCGTCGATGCGGCGGCTGCCGTGGCCTGTGGCGCCGATGCCATCGGCTTGGTGTTTGTGCCGGGCAGTGGGCGTGCGGTGACCGCCGAGCAAGCGGCTGAAATCGCCCGATCGGTGGCGCCGTTCGTGGCCCGGGTGGGCCTGTTTCGCAATGCCGAGGCGGCGACCGTACGCGCGGTATTGGCGAGGGTGGAACTTGACTATTTGCAGTTTCATGGCGAGGAGTCCGCTGAATTTTGCGCGCAGTTTGCGCGGCCCTGGTTGAAGGCGGTGCCGATGGCCAAACCGATACCGCCACCGGCGTTGGCCGAATTCCTGGCCGAATACGCCGCCGCCAGCGGATGGGTTTTCGATAGCCACGATGCGGGCGGCAGCGGTGGCAGTGGCCAAACCTTTGACTGGTCACCGATTCCACGTAATTTGGGCACGCGCTTGATCCTCGCCGGTGGCTTGCATGTCGGCAACGTCGCCGCGGCGTTGGCGGCGGTGCATCCCTACGCCGTGGATTTGAGTTCGGGCGTCGAATCTGCCCCCGGCGTCAAGGATCATGCGAAAATGCGCGCCTTCGTCCACGAGGTGCGCCGTGCTGAACGCCATTGATCCGCCATCCGACTATTTCACCCAACCGGACGCGCGTGGTCATTTTGGCCCCTATGGCGGCCAGTTCGTGGCCGATACGCTGATGGCGCCGCTGGCCGAACTGGCCGCCGCTTATGCCGAAGCCCAGGCCGACCCAACCTTTCTGGCCGAGCTCGATCATGACCTCAAGCATTACGTCGGCCGCCCGAGCCCGATTTATCACGCCCAGCGCTTGAGTCAACAAGTCGGCGGCGCGCAGATTCTGCTCAAGCGCGAAGACCTGAATCACACCGGCGCGCACAAAATCAACAACACCATCGGCCAGGGCATGCTGGCGCGCCGGATGGGCAAGACCCGCATCATCGCCGAGACCGGTGCCGGTCAGCACGGCGTCGCCAGCGCCACGGTGGCGGCGCGACTCGGTCTGGAATGCGTCGTCTACATGGGCGCCACCGATATCGAACGGCAATCGATCAATGTGTTTCGGATGAAATTGCTCGGCGCCACCGTGGTGCCGGTGACCAGTGGCTCGAAAACGCTGAAAGACGCGCTCAACGAAGCGATGCGCGATTGGGTGAGCCACGTCGATCACACCTTCTACATCATCGGTACCGTCGCCGGGCCGCATCCGTATCCGATGTTGGTGCGCGACTTCAACGCTGTGGTCGGGCGTGAGGCGCGGCGGCAGATGGTCGAGCAGTTCGGCCGCTTGCCCGACGCGCTGGTGGCCTGTGTCGGCGGTGGCTCCAATGCGATTGGCTTGTTCCATCCATTTTTGAATGATGCCGCAGTCGCCATGTTTGGTGCCGAAGCCGCCGGGCTTGGCATCGCCAGCGGCAAACATGCCGCCTCGCTCAGTGCCGGGCGGCCCGGCGTGTTGCACGGCAATCGTACCTACCTGTTGTGCGACGACGATGGCCAAGTCACCGAGACGCATTCGGTCTCGGCCGGGCTCGACTATCCCGGCGTCGGCCCCGAGCACGCTTGGCTCAAAGACACCGGTCGAGCCAGCTACGTCGGCATCACCGATGCCGAAGCGCTGGCGGCATTTCATGCGCTGGCGCGAACCGAAGGCATCCTCGCGGCGCTCGAATCCAGCCACGCCGTCGCCCAGGCGATGAAGCTGGCGCGCACCCTGCCGAACGACCGACTGATACTCTGCAATCTATCGGGTCGCGGCGACAAAGACGTACAGACCATCGCCGCTATCGAAGGCATCGCGCTTTAAGCTCGATCGCGCGCCAGTTTCCGTTGTCACCATTCAATCGCTTGGCTGCTGCCCACCATGAATCGCATCGATCAACGTTTTGCCCAACTTAAAAGCCAGCGGCGCCCGGCGTTGATTCCGTTTGTCACCGCCGGTGATCCAAATCCGGCGTGGACCGTGGACATCTTGCACGCGCTGGTCCAGGCCGGGGCCGATCTGATCGAGCTGGGCGTGCCGTTTTCCGACCCAATGGCCGATGGCCTGGTGATCCAGCAAGCCAGTGAGCGGGCGCTCCGCAAGGGCATGAGATTGGAACGGGTGATCGCCCTCGTGCGCAGTTTCCGGTTGACCGACGCGACCACCCCGGTGGTGCTGATGGGCTACCTGAACCCAGTGGAATATTTCGGCTGGGAGCGCTTCGCGGCGGCGGCGCGTGCCGCCGGAATCGATGGCGTGTTGTTGGTGGATTGCCCCCCCGAAGAAGCCGACAGCGTGCGACCGGTGTTGGCCAAGCATCGCTTGGCGCAGATCTTTTTGGCCTCGCCGACGACCACCGCGGTGCGGCTCAAACGCATGGCGGAGCTGGCCCAGGGTTATGTGTATTACGTCAGCTTTGCCGGCATCACCGGTGCCGATCAAATGGTGCTGGCGGACGTGCATCAGCATCTGGCCGCGCTGCGCAACGTCGTCAAAACGCCGATCGCGGTTGGCTTTGGTATCAAGACGGCGGCGCAGGCAGTGGCGTTGGCCGACGACGCCGACGGCATTGTGATCGGCAGCGCGCTGGTGGAAAAATTGGCCATTGCGACCGACGCCAAGTCGGCACAGCAAATCGCCCATGAGTTTCTGTCACCGATTCGAACCGCACTCGATGCGGTGAGCAAACCGCAGGCGGCCTGACCATGGTGCGCTCTGAACTCAGCCGTGGTTCCGGACCCGCAGGGGATGAACATGCAGCGCACGCAAAGGTTGAAGGTACCATCGCCATGACTTGGCTCAGCAAGTTGATGCCCAAGCGTATCCGCACCCAGGGCGGCGATAAACGCAAGGTGCCGGAAGGCTTGTGGGCCAAGTGTGAAGGCTGTGGCGCTGTGCTCTATCAGCCGGAGATCGAAGCCAATCAACAGGTTTGTCCGAAGTGCAACTACCACATGCCGATACTCGCGCGCGAGCGCTTGCGCAGTTTTCTGGATGCCGATTCGGTGGTCGAGATTGCGCCCGAGCTCGCGCCCGAGGATGTGCTGCATTTCAAGGACACCCGAAAATATCAGGAGCGCATTCTCAGTACCCAGAAAGCCACCGGCGAAAACGACGCGTTGATCGCTGTGCACGGCTTGCTCAAAGGGCTGCCGGTAGCTGCCTGCGCCTTCGAGTTCGGCTTCATGGGTGGCTCGATGGGTTCGGTGGTTGGCGAAAAGTTCACCCTCGCGGCGGAGCTCGCGCTCGCGCGACGGATGCCGATGCTATGTTTTTCCGCGACCGGCGGTGCGCGTATGCAGGAAGGCCTGTTCTCGCTGATGCAGATGGCGAAAACCGCTGCCGCGCTGGCGCGCTTGCGCGAAGCCGGGCTGCCCTACATCAGCGTGTTGACCAATCCGACCACCGGCGGTGTCTCCGCCAGCCTCGGCATGCTCGGCGACATCAATGTTGGCGAGCCACAGGCGCTGATCGGATTTGCCGGCCCGCGGGTGATCCAGCAAACCGTTCGCGAGACCCTGCCCGAAGGCTTTCAACGCAGCGAGTTTCTGCTCGAACACGGCGCCATCGACCTGATCATCGACCGTCGCGAACTACGCGACCAGTTGGCCGACATCCTCGCGTTGTTGATGAAGAAACCTCGGCCTGCTGCGAGCTGATGTTATGGGTTGGCGCGACCGTCAGCGCCGCGATCAAGCGACGCCGCGATGATGTGGCAGC
>PEUI01000268.1 GCA_002785585.1 Lysobacterales bacterium CG02_land_8_20_14_3_00_62_12 | reverse complement strand
GCCATTTCGGACTGCACTACGCGACGGTCAGCCGGCTGGCGCGGAAATAGGCCATGTGTCAATACAAGACGTGACCCTTTGTTCCTCATCAATTCCGCAACCGGCGTTGTACGTCCAGCGTCACTATCGGCAAGGCCTGCCTCGATCTCGCGCCGCAACACCATGTGATACAAGGCCTCGTCGATCGTCGCACTATTGGGCAATCGATCGGCGAGCGTGTGCAGAAACTGTTTTATGTTTTGCGGATTCGCTGCCATGACTTCACACCTCGCAGGAGTTGCGCGCATTCTATTCCTCCGCCGCACCGGAGTCGTCAAACGTGGTCGGGTTGCGGATATTCCGCCCATGAGCAGCGACGCTGAGAAGGCGGCGCTGAGTGGCGCCAGTGCGGCGGGTGTGTTCTGGAAAACCGTTCTCGGTTCGGGCTTGTTCGACACGAAGAGTTTCGAAGACTTCAGGCGGCTTCGAGCACCCGTATTTCGATGTGAAGACCAGCAGCCGTCGCCATGTTTACCAGCGCATCGAGCCCAAAGAGGTTGATCTTGCCGCGCATCAGGTCAGAGACGCGCGGCTGGGTCACGCCGAAGATCTTGGCGGCCTGCGTCTGGCTCATTCCGGTGCGGGTGAGGTGGTTCTTCAATGCCGTCATCAGGACCGAACGTAGCTTCATGTTTTCCGCTATTTCGGGGGTGTCTTCGATGGCGTCCCACACGCTGGCAAATCGTTGGTTACTCACTGGCCTAACTCCTTCAACAAGTTGCGGTAACGCTTCGCAGCCAAGTCCAAATCGGCCTTGCTGGTCTTCTCTGTCTTCTTTTGGAAGCAGTGAAGCACATAGATCGCATCAGCGAACTTGGCAACAAAAATGACTCGGAACGCCCCGGCAGCATCCCGAATGCGGATCTCCTTCACGCCTTGGCCCACGGTGTTCATGGGCTTCCAGTCGTCCGGCTCTTGGCCGTTTTGTAGTTGGTCGATCTGATGACCAGCTTCACGTCTGGCCGCAAGCGGGAAGGTGCGAAGGTCATCAAGGGAATTGCCCAGAAACTCAACAGGCTTGGGTTCGGTCATGCCTGGAAAATACAATATATTGTATGACCTGGCAAACAGTGCCGGTTCCGAGAGCACCGGACCCCCAACCTTCCAAACTGTCCTAGCTGAAGTCGCGGCGATGTCCGAGGGAACTGGCAGCACGGTACTGGCAATCTATCGGCCATGACTTACCCGCGCTGTCAACTCGTGCCACCTGGGTCGCCCGGAACTTATCATTGCGTTTCACGTTGTGTGCGCCGTGCGTTTTTGTGCGGAATGGATCGCTGGTCCGAGCGTTCATTTGAGCATCGTCGGTGGTGCGCGCCCTCCGTGCCAAGCTCCCCTTCAGTGACCGCAACGCCACTAAAAATCGCCCGCTTGGCAGGCTCGCCACGGTAGACGACCAGTTGGTTTCCAACCGACTAAAGCAATTATTTCAAGTGAATTTCTAAAGGTCCAGCGATGACCAAATGCCGCTACGGGCGCAAGCGTGGGGCCGCAATCCTGCGAGTTCAAGCCTGGAACATGTATACCACCCAGTGTATTGTGGGTGGCGGATTTTGGGGGGGGGCAGCGCCGTTGTGAGAGCGACCCACCGCAGGTGCCGTTCGCTTGGGCGACTTGGTGTGGGCGCGTCGCCTGAGTTACCGAAGCGCGCTACAAGCGTTGCGCTGCAAACGTGTCGCAGCGCTTGGTGTCGCCGGTTTCCATGCCGACTTTGAACCAGCGCACGCGTTGCGCGCTGCTGCCGTGGGTAAACGAGTCGGGGACGACGCGGCCGCGGGATTGTTGTTGCAGGCGGTCGTCGCCGATGGCGGTGGCGGCGTTGAGGGCGGATTCGATGTCGCCGGCTTCGAGCCATTGCAGTTGTCGTTGCGCGTGATTGGCCCAGACGCCGGCGTAGCAGTCGGCCTGCAGTTCCTGGCGCACGCTGAGGCCATCGGCGCCTTCCATCGCTTGGCCCTGCGCGCGTAGCTGGCCGGTGCGTTGCATGACACCGGTTAGATTCTGGATGTGGTGGCCGACTTCGTGGGCGATGACGTAGGCGCGGGCGAATTCTCCGGGCGCGTTGAGCTGACGTTGCATGTCATCGAAAAAACCGGTGTCGAGATAGATGTGCTGGTCGCCCGAGCAATAGAACGGGCCGACGGCCGAGGTCGCGTGGCCGCACGCGGACGCCACCGCGCCGGCGAACAGCACGAGTTGTGGTGACGGATAGCGGCCGCTTTCGAACAGCGCTGACCAGACATCTTCGGTGCTGCCGAGAATGGCGCGGACGAAGTCGGTCGTCTCGGTTTCGGGTACGGCTTGGGGCGTGCTGTCGGTGGTGGCAGTGGATTGCCCGGGCCCATCGATCTGGTCGAGCAGGGGCAATAACTCGGCTGGATTCTTGCCGAAGAACAGCGCGACCACGACGACGATCAGCAGGCCGCCGATGCCAAGCCCTTTGCCGGTCGGCGAGCCGCCACCGCTGCTGGCACCGACCACGTTTTCACTGCGACGACCGCGCTTCCACAACATCGGTTGACTCCCGTTTTACAACGATCGCGAGTGTAGCGGAGCGAATCGCCGACGATCGGTCAGCCGATCACGTCGCCGGTCTGATCCAGATCGGGCTGCACCGGGGTCGCCGTGCCGCGGGTGCCGATGGCGGCATAGAGCAGCGTGGTCCCGGCATTGTTGATGGCAATCAGTCCGGTGGTGTCCTGGCGTTGGCTGAGGTGCGCATTGGTCAGGCAAGGTCCGTTCCAGTTGCTGCCGGCATCGTAAGAAAAATATAGCCCGGTCTTGGTGCCGACGATCAATTTGGCGCTGTCGTTCGGATCGACCACGACCTTGCCGATGGCCTGATATTGCGGAAAGCTGCCGGCGGAAGGGCCATAAAATGGATTGAACACATCGACGCCGAGCACTTGCCAGCTGGCGCCCTGGTCAGTGCTTTTCAGCACACCGGCGGCACCAAACGAAAACGAACCGAAGCGCAGATCGCCGGTGCCGGCATAGACGATGTTGTGGTTGTTTGGATCGAGGGTGATGTCGCCGATCGCCATGCTGGCGATTTCCGGAAAATCGGTGACCACGGTCCAACTGGTGCTCACCGTACAGCAGTTGCTGGTTTTCCAGATGCCGCCGCCATCGGATCCGGCATAGGCCACGGTTGGGTCGACCGGGTCCACAACGATGACATTGGTGCGCCCCGCCGCCGCGCTAGTGCCCGGATTCAGCGGCATCGGCCCGAGCGGCGTAAAGGCGTTCGGGTTCAGCGCCAAGGGACTTTGGCCGCTGCGTTGCACGCTCGCGTCAATGCCCGCTGGCAAGCCCGCTTGAACCCCATGCGCCGCGATCGCCGACTCGATCGTCCAGGCTGGCTCAAAAACCCCGGTCGGATAGGACAGTTGCCGCGCGCGCAGCTCGCCGGGTGAAGGCGACATCGGCACTACCGACGGCGCTCGCGGCGGCGCCGCTGCTTGCATCGACGCGCAGCCGTTCACCAGCGCTGCCACTGCCATCAGCACCAAGGCATTTTGAGATCGAATTGCCATCTGCCACTCCCGAACAAAGCGCGCAGGCTATCGGTATTGCGCGGATTTAGCGAGTGCGGGCAGGTGCGCTGGCAGGGCCAATCAGTTTCGGAATAGGAGGTAGGGTGGACAAGTACCGCGCATCCACCACCACCACCATCGATCGTAGGGGTGACAGGTGGATGCGCTGCGCTTATCCACCCTACTTTCTACTGGGTCAGCCTTTGGCGCGGGCAACGACGCCAATCGCTACTTCTCGACAAACGCCCGTTCGAAGACGTATTGACCGGGGCTGCCGATGCGCGGAGCGACGTGGAAGCCGCGGGCATCGAGGAGGCGGCGGAAATCGGCGAGCATGCCGGGACTGCCGCAGATCATGGCGCGGTCGGTTGCTGGATCGAGTGGCGGCAGACCGAGCGCCGCGGCCACCTGATTGTGCTCGATCAAGTCGGTGATGCGGCCGTGGTGGCGGAACGGCTCGCGACTGACCGCCGGGTAGTAGAGCAACTTGTCGCGCAGCGTGTCGCCGAGCAATTCGTGGTGCGCCAGTTCATGCTCAATGTAATCGGCGTAGGCCAGATCCTCGGCGTGGCGTACGCCGTGTACCACGATCACTTTGGCAAAGCGCTCATAGGTTTCCGGGTCTTTGATGATTGCCAGAAACGGCGCCAGACCGGTGCCGGTGGCGAGCAGGTAAAGATTCTTGCCCGGCAACAGATCGCTGATCAGCAGGGTGCCAGTGGGTTTGCGGCTCATCCAGACGGTGTCGCCGGGCTGGATGTGTTGCAAGCGCGAGGTGAGTGGCCCGGACGCGACTTTGATGCTGAAAAATTCGAGCTGCTCCTCCCAGTTGGCACTGGCGATCGAGTAAGCACGCAACAGTGGTTTGCCCGCCACTTCCAGGCCGATCATGACGAACTGGCCATTCTCGAAGCGAAAGCCATCGTCGCGACTGAGCGTGAAGCTGAAATAGGCGTCGGTCCAATGGCGGACGGCGAGTACGGTTTCGGTGGTGTAAGGATTCATCGTGGCTATCGGATTTTCTTGAAGTACGCCGGTTCGCGGTTGGCCGCAGTGTCACAGCGGCTCGGCAGCGCGGCAGTTTGGCAGATTCGCGGTGGTCGGCATTGCGTTGGGTCAAGGGAGCGGGTGAAAATCTCGACAGCGACTGCTACTTTGATCGCCGGTCCAGCCTGCTGACGGCTGGCGCCGCCGCCCCCGCCGCCCTTTTGGAGCACCCTGCCATGACTTCCGTTTACGATTTCTCCGTCACCACCATCGACGGCAAGGCCGAGCCTTTGTCGAATTACCGCGGCAAGCTGCTGTTGATCGTCAACACCGCGTCCAAGTGCGGCTTCACGCCGCAGTATGCGGGTTTGGAAAAACTCTATCGTGCGTATCGCGACCAGGGCTTGGTGGTGCTCGGGTTTCCGTGCGACCAGTTTGGTCACCAGGAGCCCGGCGATGCCGAGGAAATCAAGCAGTTCTGCGCGCTCAACTATGACGTGAGCTTTCCGATGTTTGCCAAGATCGAAGTCAACGGGCCATCGGCGAGCCCGCTCTATCGCTACTTGACCACGGCGAAAAAAGGCCTGCTCGGCAGCGCCGCGATCAAATGGAACTTCACCAAGTTTCTGGTTGCCAAGGACGGCAGTGTGCAGAAGCGCTATGCCCCCACCGACACGCCGGAGAAAATTGGCCGCGATATCGCCAAGCAGTTGGCTTGATGGCGGCTGGTTTGAAATTGTCGGCTCCGGCGCTACGCGCCTTGAGCCGACCTACACGCTGGTTTGAAATTG